>JAISYN010000028.1 GCA_031269915.1 Synergistaceae bacterium | reverse complement strand
CGTCCGACATTGAGTACGTCATCCGCGCTCTCCCGGAGATTTCAAACGAATACACCATTCGCATTTTTGAGGAAAATTACACCTGCAAATATGAGGTAAACGTGGAAAACGCATCCGATAAATCCGACGCGGAAATCCGAGAGTCCGTCGTGACGGCGTTGAGAGCGCGTATCGGCGTCAAGCCGGCCATCGTAAACGTCCATCCCAACGGCACCCTTGAACGCAGCACCCACAAAGCCAAACGCGTGATTGACCAACGCACTGAAACCGTGGCCAAGACGTTTGGATCGGGAATATGAAAACGTTATCAAAGCGCACCGTCAATTTCACGGACAGTGTGATCCGGCGCATGACGCGCATATCTCAAAAGTACGGCGCCATTAATCTTTCCCAGGGGTTCCCGGATTTCAGCCCGCCGCGGGAACTGCTAGACCGTTTGGCGGAGACTTCCTCACTGCCTCACCAGTACAGTATAACCTGGGGCGCGCAAAATTTCCGGGAGGCGCTGGCGGAAAAGCAGTCGCGGTATATGGGGTTTCCCATTGACCCGAATCTGGAAATCGTCGTCACCTGCGGCAGTACAGAGGCGATGATGTGCGCCATGCTGACGGTCTGCAATCCCGGCGAAAAGGTGGCGGTGTTCTCGCCGTTTTATGAGAACTACGGCGCGGACACAATCCTGTGCGGAGCGGAACCGATCTATATTCCGCTCCGTCCCCCTGTCTTCGATTTTGATCCCGACGAACTGAAATCCGCTTTCAGACAGGGCGCGAAGGCGCTGATTCTTTGCAACCCTTCCAATCCCACCGGCAAAGTTTTCAAACGGGAGGAACTGGAGCTGATCGCCGAACTCGCCATCCAATATGACGCGTATGTGATTACCGACGAGGTCTATGAGCACATTGTCTACGCACCTCATGTTCATACTTACATAGCCTCTCTGCCGGGTATGCGCGAGCGGACCATCTCCTGTTCCTCGCTTTCTAAAACATATTCTATTACGGGCTGGCGGTTGGGTTATATCATCGCTCCGTCGGAAATCATCGATACCGCGCGAAAAGTACACGATTTTCTGACGGTGGGCGCCGCCGCGCCTTTACAGGAGGCGGCTTTGGTCGGGCTGAAATTTCCCCGGAGTTACTATGACGCGCTGCTCGAAACCTATACCGCTAAACGCGATCTGTTTTTAGACGGGTTAAGGCGGACCGGTCTGTCCTTCACCGAACCGCAGGCCGCATATTATGTTCTGCTGGATATTTCGGAGTTCAGGTATGAAAGTGATTTGGACTTTTGCGAGGACTTGGCTGAAAAAGTCGGCGTAGGCGCTGTGCCGGGTTCCAGCTTTTTCCGGGAGCCGGTCAATCATTTGATTCGGCTGCATTTCGCGAAAGCCGAAACGACGCTCACTGAGGCGCTGAACCGCCTGCAAGGAATCCGTAAAGCGCTCGCGCGGTAAAAACCGCCGGCGTCTTTGCTTTGCGCCGTGGTTCATGCGGACGCGTTGAAACGCGCAAATAGCGGCATGGTGAGATCAACCATTCCGCCTATGTTCGTACCCCATCACAAAAACGATGCGACATATCAGACGCGCTGAACAAACCGGCTCGGCATTTATCGATCTACCGGTTTTGTCTTTGCGCGCGATCGGTTCCGCCAAATTGCGCAATCATTGATTTTGAGCCGTTATCAACAGTTCAATCTTCAGTATTTGGGTTGCGCGCTGAAGTCCAATTAAGTTATAATGCGGTTGTTTTTCTGCGCGTTATAACGCATAGAACGGAGTGACCTCAATGAGTGAGGATTGGAGACATATAAAACTTGGCGATCTCTTAGTCGAGGCCGGCGTGATAGCAAAGAGCACGCTGGACGCTGCGCTCGAGGAACAAAAAATATCGAGAATGAGGCTCGGCGAAATATTGCTGAAGAACGGCTGGCTGACGGAACGTCAGCTGGCTGACGCGCTGAGCAAACAGTTGAAGCTTCCTCTCATATCTCTCGCAAAATACAAACCGTCGCCCGAGGCCATCAAAATAATACCGGAATCCGTAGCCCAAAGGCTCGAAGTGGTTCCTCTCGCCATACTTGATTCGGGGAAGATAGCGATCGCCATGTCGGATCCGCTGAACGTCATAGCCGTGGACGAACTCAGAATGATAACGAACTCGGAATTCGACATAAACGTGGCCACCGCTTCCGATGTGCGCCGCGCGCTGATGAACTTTTACAAGGTGCAGAGCAGCCTCAACGCCGCTATCGGCGAATTCGAGTCAGCGTCTGAGGATTTCGCGACATCCATTACCAGCGCCGGTCTCGCTCAGGACGTCGCCGGAGTTTCCGCGGAAGACGCCCCTGTCGTAAGACTGGTGAGCAATATACTCGAACAGGCGGTAAAAGAGCAGGTTTCCGACGTTCACATCGAGGTGTATGAAAAAATATCAAAGGTACGTTTCCGCCTCGACGGCTCGTTGTATGAATATATGGAATATCCAGCGTCACTGCACCCGGCCGTCACCTCCCGTCTAAAGATAATCGCCGGCATGGATATTTCAGAACGCAGAAAACCGCAGGACGGACGTATCATCGTGAGAGTCCTCGACAAGCGCATAGACCTTCGTGTCAACACTCTTCCGACGTTATACGGGGAAAAGGTCGTCATGAGGCTTTTGGATCAAAGCGCATCCAAGGTGGGATTGACAAATCTCGGACTCTTCGAGGACGATATCGCGGTCTTGAACAGGAATATAAACGCTCCGCACGGAATATTCCTGATCACGGGACCTACCGGTTCCGGTAAATCGACGACGCTCTATTCGCTTCTCGAAATACTGAATCAGCCCGACGTCAACGTCATAACCGTCGAAGATCCGGTGGAATACACGATGGCCGGAATAAATCAGGTTCAAGTCAATGAAAAAACCGGGCTGAACTTTACGGAAGCTCTGCGTTCCATACTGAGACAGGACCCGGACTCGATAATGATAGGAGAAATCCGGGACTTCCCCACCGCGGAACTCGCTATTCGCGCCGCTCTCACCGGACACTTAGTCCTTTCAACGCTGCACACCAACGACGCGCCGAGTTCCGTTATACGCCTTATAGATATGGGTATAGCACCATACCTTATTTCAACCTCTCTGATCGCAGTAGTAGCCCAGCGCCTTTTGAGAAGGCTTTGTCCGCGGTGTAAGGCGGAATATCCCCTGCCGGAAAGCATCGCCTACTCGCACGGGCTGCAGGTCGGAATGCCGGTATACAGCGCGGTTGGATGCGACGATTGCAGAAACACAGGCTATAAAGGGCGTATAGCGATCGTAGAGATAATGGAAGTCAGCGATCGAGTCAAAGATCTGATAAACTCGAACGCTCCGGTACCATCAATCCGCCAGGCCGCTATGGAGGGCGGAATGCACCTTTTGGTGCAGAGCGCTTTGCGGAACGTCATAGCTGGCGTGACCTCGGTTGAAGAAATGCTGGCATTGAGCGTTCACAACGACTAAGGAGAATAATTTCTTATGGCTTACCCCATCCATGCATTGCTAGCGGAAACGCTTAAACGGAAAGGCAGCGATCTTCATTTGGGCGTTGGCATCCCCGCCGCAATCAGAATGGATGGAACGCTCAATTTCCTGGGCGATCCGATAACTACGACGGAACACTGGGAAATGCTGACCTCCATTCTATCTCCCAGTCAGATTGAAACGCTGCAAAGAGAAAAGGAACTCGACTTCAGTTTTACATTCAACGCTTCGGAGGAGCTGAATTCACGTTTCCGCGGAAACTGCGCGTACGAACGCGGCAATCTCTGCACGGCTCTTCGCGTCATAACGTCCAACATCCGTACCACAAGACAGTTGATGCTTTCTCCGACCATAGAGGATATAGCCAACCGAATAAGGGGACTTTTCCTGGTTACGGGCCCCACCGGCTCAGGAAAGTCAACCACCCTTGCCGCGATAGTGCAGCAGATAAATATGACGCGTTTCTGTCATATCATAACTATTGAAGACCCGATCGAATATCTGTATATTTCGGAGCGTTCCATCATACATCAGCGAGAGATAGGCAGTGATACGAGAAGCTTCTCGGAAGCGTTGAAACGGGCATTGAGACAGGACCCCGACGTAATTCTCATAGGAGAGATGCGGGACCTGGAGACAGTGTCGGCGGCGGTCACGGCGGCGGAAACCGGGCACCTCGTGTTCGGAACGCTTCATACCCCGGACGCGGCACAGACGATCGACCGTATCATAGACGTTTTCCCTCCTCATCAGCAACAGCAGGTCAGGATGCAGGTGGCGAACATTCTGGTCGGCATCTGCTCACAGCAGCTTTTACCGCTTCCGGGCGGCGGGCGTATAGTCGCGACCGAACTTTTGATAGCCAATCCCGCCATACGCAACTGCGTCCGGGAAGCCAAGACAGCGCAGATAAAAGGGGTAATGCAGACGGGCGCGGCGGTGGGCATGCACACAATGGACCAGGACTTGGCCCGTATGGTCACGGAAGGATACATAGCCAGAGCCGACGCTTTTACATACTCCTACGACACGAAGGAACTGGAGCGTCTGCTGGGATAGACGACATATAAAACAGCAAGGGCGGCACATTCGCGAGCGGGAGGTTTGTCGATGGCGCAAGTGGTGGATACAAGCGATTTCAGACCGGGGCTCAAAATAAAATGGGAAGGGGGCATGTGGGCCATATTGGAGTGTTCCCATCATAAAATGGGCCGTGGGGGGGCGATAGTGCGAGGCAAACTCCGCAACCTGGAAACCGGTTCTTCGGTCGAACAGTCTTTTAAATCCGGCGAACGTTTCGAGCGGATAATTTTCGACGAAAAACCGGCCCAATACCAATATCAGGACGGAGACGACTACGTGTTCATGGATATGGAAACTTTCGATCAGGTATTTTTGTCGAGGGATATATTGGGGGACGCGTCCAAATATCTCATCGACAATCTCGAAGTGAGTTTCGATATGTATGAGGGCCGCGTCATGGGTATAGAGCTTCCGAAATCGGTCGAACTCGCCGTAAAGGACACGCCGCCGGGGTTCAAGGGGGACACCGCTTCAGGCGGCGGAAAACCCGCGACTACAGAAACGGGCCTTGTGGTGACGGTTCCGTTCTTCGTCGAAAACGGCGAATCTATCGTTGTCGACACTCGCACGGGCGAGTATCTTGAAAGGGCGAAGAAAGGCTAGGTAAATCCGGCCATTAACTGACAGCATGGGAGGAATGAAGATGGGCGCGCGTGAAAAGATAGCTTATTTGCGTGGGTTAATTGAGGGGCAAAATATCGCGGAAAACGCGGGCATGTCTAAATTCCATGAGGCCCTCCTGAGTGCGCTCGAAGCGATTATGGAAGAACTGGACGATGTCGCCTCTGATCAGGACGATCTTCGTGAATATGTGGAAGATCTGGAAGATGAAGTGGCGTCATTCGCCGATGGGATTCATGAGCGTGACGACCGCGATAGCGATGATGAAAATTCCGAGGATATATATGACGAAGAAGAGGAATACGAACCAGTCACATGTCCGGAGTGCGGCAAAGACTTCTTCTATCAGCCGGACGCCTATGACGACGACGAGGATCTTCTCTGTCCTCATTGCGGGAAACCGTTCAAACAGTGATTAGTTCAATGCGCTGTTCACGGGACAGCGATGAAATTCCGGATGTGCTCCGGCAATCTGAAAGGAGGCATTAATATGGATAACAACGATCAAGTTGAAAGCTCCAATTACGAACAAGAGGGGATCGAAGCCGCAACCATGGACCAGACGGGGTTGGAGGGAAAAATTCGCATTTCCGAGGAAGTAATTTCGCAGCTCGCCATAAAAGCCCTGCTCTCGGTGGACGGGATTCAGCCCGCGAATCCTGGGCTTATGGCTAATCTCAGGATGGGCCGAAAAGCCGCGAACGGTGTCCGCATATCCATCTCAGACGGAGAATCTCCGGAGATACAGGTGGACACCTACGTATCGGTCAAATACAGCCTTAGAATCCCTGATGTATGCTGGGACGTGCAGGAAGCCGTAAAAGACCAGATAGAACGCTACACTGGATACACCGTTAAATCCGTGAACGTATATGTTCAGGGGATCACCTTCTCGGAAAAACCATCGGAGTCAGGAGACGCTCCTTCGACAGACTCGGCGGAAATCCTTTAAAATTTGTTTCGTATCCGGTTACAGGGGGCCGCATAATGCTTTTTCTATGGACGATAACTAAGCGCGGGAAGATTTGGATTGACGGAGACGCTTTCCGGCAGATAATAGCGAGCCGTCTCCCTGCCGATTTTTATTGTCAGGAGGTATCGTTTGTAGGCGATCAAAGCCTTCTGAATATCTACCTTACCCTGCCTGACCAGAGTGATCCTCAAAAAAGGATGACGCTGACGGATAAATTCGTGGAGTTTTTCAGGCCTTCGGGGATAAACGTGCACATCCATTGGACGCGTAAAGCGCCCGATGAATATTCAAGCGCCGTCGCTATGTGGAAAAAGCCTCTTTTTTGGGCGGCTTCGGCGGGAGGCATAGCCGGACTCGCCAATCTCGGCATCCGCGGCATAGCGTGGGTTTCCGGCGCCGCTCTCTTGGGTTATGTTATATCGTGGATAATCCTCTCCGAGGATGGCAATAAACTTATCACAAAACTTGTGACCGACATAAAAAATATCAGGAGATGATCGTTTGGGCAGGGCTTCTTTGCCGCAGCGAAGGCGCAGGGCGAGGGAAATTGCCTTGCAGTTGATTTATGAATTGGATCTCCGCAAGGATATAACGGCCGGCGAAGCTATAGAGATGTTCCCGTGGGATCAGGAGCTGCCCGATGTAACCGAATACGCGAAATTTCTCGTGACTTCCGCGTCGAGACACACCGAGGAAATAGATTCGCTCATGCGGGAACACCTGGTCGGATGGCGCACCGAACGGATGGTCGCGGTCGACAGGGCTTCGATAAGGCTGGCGGTCTGTGAGGGCCTGCTGGAGCGCAAAGTACCTGTGGCGGTCGCTATTTCCGAGGCAGTCGAGCTGACAAAAATATTCGGAACAATTGAATCCAGCGGTTTCGTGAACGGGGTTCTCGGAAAGATCGTCAGATCATTCATCAGCGGCGCTCCCGAACAAAATGCGCGATAGAGCCTTCGCTAACCCACAGTCTCCAGTCCAGACCGTAGACGAACTTTCAAACGCCATAAAAGCCGTCGTCACCGGGTCAAGCCTGCTGAGGAACGTGGCCGTGAGAGGGGAAATTCAAAACTTCAAACGTCACGGCAGCGGACACGTATATTTTACCGTCGCCGGAAACGAGTCGAAGATCGCCTCCGTCCTGTTTCGCTCCTACGCCTCCGTGGTGACCGCCTGGCCCCAGGACGGAGACGAAGCGCTGGTCACGGGGAGCGTAGACGTCTATCCCAAGGGCGGTACCTATCAACTTTACGCGACATACATAATGCCGATTGGACTCGGAGCGCAGCAGCGCGCGAAAGAAGCGCTGCGAACCGCCCTAGATCGCGAGGGCCTGTTCGACATAAGACACAAACGCCCGCTTCCGAAATATCCGTCAAAAGTGGCCGTCATTACGAGCCCGACCGGAGCGGCGTTAAGAGATATATTGGAAGTCTCTTCAAACCGGGCCCCCTTTATAGACATCGTGTTGATTCCGGCGGCGGTTCAGGGGTTCGAAGCTCCGGCACAGGTCACTCGCGCTCTTTCCATGGCCGGTACGCTGAAGGGCGTAAATTGCGTCGTTCTCGCGAGAGGCGGCGGAGCGAAAGACGATCTCTCCCCTTTCGACGACGAGAGGATAGTACGCGCTGTCCGAAGCTGCCCGATACCGGTGGTCACAGGAGTCGGGCATCAAATAGACAGTTCCCTGGCCGATCTGGCGGCGGACATAGCTCTCCCTACGCCGTCCGCGGCGGCTGAAACAGTCTTCCCGGACATCAGAGAAACGCTGGGCATACTGTCGTCTTCTCAAGATATAATTCGTTCCGCATCCCTGCGCAGACTTGAGATGTCGGCTGCTTCGGCGGAAAAGAACCGCGAAAAGCTGCTGCGGAATATGAATCTTATATTATCGGAACGTGAAAATTACCTTCGGATCGGCTCGTCGGAAATTAAACGGCGGTTCGTCAATTCAATCGAAAGAAGGGAATCGTTTCTGTCGCAGGCCGCGTCCACTCTGGACGCGCTCTCTCCCCTCGCGGTATTGGCGCGCGGGTTTTCCATCTGCCGCGACGTGAACGGGCGGGCTGTCAAAAATTCGTCAAGCGTTAAAACTGGAGACCGAGTATCCATACGTTTTCACACGGGCTCCGCCGAAGCGGATATCGCGTCCGTGACGGCCGGCGGCGCGTAAACGCTGTGCCTTGTTATCCTATGAACCTCTGCGAAACTTTTATCAGCTTCTGAACGTCCATCGGTTTTGAGAGGTGAGCGTTCATCCCGTTTCGCATCGCTCTGTCGATATCATCCTTGAAGGCGTTGGCGGTGAGCGCCACTATCGGAACGGTTTTGGCGTCCTCCCTGTCCATGGCGCGGATGCGCAGTGACGCTTCGTAACCGTCCATTCTGGGCATCTGAACATCCATATATATTATGTCGTACGCGCCGGGCGGCGATTCTGCGAAAATTTTCACGGCCTGCTCCCCATCTTCGGCTTCATCTATATGGAGACCGGTGAATTCCAGCAAATCTATGGCTATAATCCTGTTTATCGCCACATCGTCAACGAGAAGCGCGCGCTTGCCCTTGAAACGGCCCTTGGCGTCGATTGCCGCTTCAGTTTCCTCTTCCTCGGCTTCCACCACATCCATCCACAGACTGAAGCTGAAGGTAGAACCTTCTCCGGGCCGGCTTTCGACCGATATATCGCCGCCGAGCATCCGAACGATGCTCCTGCTTATCGCAAGACCCAGCCCCGTGCCTCCGTATTGTTTCGCCACTCCGGCCCCGCCCTGCTCGAACGGATTGAAGAGATTTTTCATCACTTCCTCCGATATGCCCACGCCGCTGTCGCTCACGGAAAATCCGAAAAGCGACTTGCCGTCCCGGAAATCCTCCCTGGTAATGCCGAACACGATCCTACCGCGTTCGGGGGTGAATTTCACGGAGTTCCCCAAAAGGTTTATCAGAACCTGGCGCAGTCTGAGCGGATCGGTGGCGACAAAAACCCTGTCGGATACGTCTATGCGCATCTCGAACGTTATGTTCTTTTCGGAGCAGCGGGCTCTGATTATCGAAGTGACAGTGTTTGCCAGCTTGTGAATGTCCACCGTCTCCACGGAAAGCTCGATTTTGCCGGCGGCTATCTTGGAGAAATCGAGTATGTCGTTCAAAAGGCCGAGCAGGTGATGCGAGGAGTCCTCGATCTGGCGGAGATTGGACAGTATGTTGCCGCCGACGTTGCCCTCCTCTGTCAGTTTTTTCGCCACAATATTGGTCATGCCGATGATGGCGTTCATGGGAGTCCGTATCTCGTGACTCATGCGAGCCAGGAACTCGCTTTTGTATTCGTTGGCCCGGTTGGCGTCGTTCACCGCTTTTTCGAGATCTATCTTGGCCTTTATGAGCTGCTCTTGTTTGAGCGCCATTTCGGTAACGTCGTCTGTCAGGATGATATACCCGGTTTTCGCTCCCGTTTTATCGTAAAGATACGTGGCTTTGCCTTTGATGTAGCGTCCGCCGTCAGGCAGGCGCATCACTTCGGGCTCCCGCCCTTCGAGGAGGGCCCTCAGCGGACAGTACTGTGAGTTTTCGGGGTAAACGCTGATTTCACTGTATGGGGAACCTATGGCTTCCCATAGCGTCTTTTTACACAACTTGAGCCCGTGGTCGTTGACGTATAGCGTCTTGCCGTTCAGATCGGTTATGACTAGAGGCCCGCTCACGCTCTCAACCAACCTGTCGGCCATCTCGTCGAAAGAATCGGCCAGTGCCCCGAGTTCGTCTTTCATCCTCGAGCGAAAGCGGAAATGGCGTTCGCCCGAACGGAAACGCGATATCCCATTGACGAGATTGTTGATGCCGCGCGTCAATACGGAGGCCATCCATATAGCGATGAATACAACCAGAACTATCATTATGGCCGCGGAAAGCGAGAGCTGAGTCGTCGTGTGCAGCAGGTTCTTTTTTATCGATTCCTGCGTGTCTGACGCCGCTACGATAAGCGACTCGTTCGCCTCGGCGGTCACGCTGTCAAGGACGCGCTCCATTTCCAGAGCCGGGCGATGAAATTCATCGAGCCCAGCGCCTATGGTTACGAACGCGAACCCGCGTTTGGACTGGCCGTACTGGCCGGTGTAATACGGTATCGCCGCGGCCGTGGTGAGTTTCGAAAGTCCGCTCCAAAGTATGTTAAAGGAGCCCGAGCCTCCTTCCGCCGTCAGGTCAAACCACCCGGTACATTGAGGCGCGTTATTGAGATAACGCCCGTCCAGGCCGACCAGACCGGCTTTCGTCAGTTCACGCGCCGGTTGTTTTTCTCTGGACTGCCCGTCGAAAACCGGCTGGTCTTTTATAAAATCCACATAACTTTTGCCGCTTTGCCGCCACGCGTCATATATGCTCTGCTCCAGCCACGGTATCTGAGGTTCGCCTGTATCCGGGTCGTAGCCCACTATCGAGTGATGCCTTGGATGCACTATACTGCGGCATTTATAATCCCATATAAACGCGTAGTTGCCCTCGTAGGCGCTGGGTATTTTCGTGTAGCGCTTCTCCGTAGGCATGAGGTGCGACGTGAATTCCATGATGTGATCGTGATCCAGCGCCAATGTCACATACCCGACGATAGCCCCGTCCCTCGTTACCGGGGCCGCCCAGCGAACGATTCCTTTGAAGCGCTTGCCCAGCGGATTTTCCATACCGGCATACGCCTCTTCCTCCGGATTGAATTCAAGCCCCGACGCCGCAGCGTTTTCCGGCGTGTACATCCCGATATAACGCGACCCGACATATGCACCTATGACATCGGAGACGTAAATTTCCCCCGGGCCGAGTTTTTTAAGTGCGGGGAAATACGTCTCGGCGTGTACGTAGGTATTCCACATGTCCGACACATTTTTCAGCCCGCCGTCCATCTGAGATGAGGTCGTGACTTTTATCAGCTCTCTGCCGTCGAGGTCGATGAACGTCATCTCCAGGTAGAGCGGTCTGCTCTCGTACTCGAACGAATCGGGCGGACGATAGCGGAACGCCGCGTCGTTTTCGCTGTTGGAGGATTTCACATCATCAGGGATCGGCGAAGGCGCCTTTTGAACCCACGATTTTCCGTCGGGAGCCAACTCCCATTCGCCCTCTTCGATCAAAAGGCCTCTCCTCTGCTCCACAAACGCCCGGTAATGTTCCTCGTCCGGGACAAGCGCGGCGGCGGCCCTGATATCGTCGTCGCGCCCGTAGAGGAAGTCGGCGATCCTGCGCGCGGTATCTGTGGTCATGCGCTCTATGTCCTCCGTCGCCCGATCGTTCAGGGCGGCAACGGAATGATTCACCGCGATATCGCCCATGCTCGAGAGCGATTTATTCGCCTTCGCGGTAAGCTCCTCGGTGCGAATGCCCAATTCCCTGCCGAGAAGCCACGACTGTCTCCACGCTATAAGAGCCAGCAACAGCAGAGGTATGACCTTTATGATCACGAAAATTATGATAAGTTTGGCGCGCATCCCCCAGCCTAACCTGTTGAACGCGGTTTCAGCAAAAAAGCGGACTTTATCGGCAATGCTCTTCATTATTTTGTCAAACCCTCTTCATGATCTGTCTGTATGCCGTTTAAATCGACCTGCGGTTATCATACCATATTGATATTATTGAGGACCCAGTAATTATCAGAAAATTCGCGCCTCCTGAAATCCGATGTCAAGATCGGTGATAAGCGTGATAATATAGGTTCGGTAATTTGGTGTAAAATCACTGACAGGCGGCGCCGTTTGGGAGGTTTTGACTTATGGGAGAGAAAGAAAATTACGCCATCGCCGATATCGGGCTGGCGCGGGAGGGGCGGGAGCGCATCGAATGGGCGTTCCAGTATATGCCGGTAGTGCGTCTGATATGCGAAAAAGAAAGATCGGGAGGCAAACGCCCGCTGGAGGGTCACGTCATAGCCTGCTGTCTTCACCTTGAAGCGAAGACGGCCTGTCTGCTTGAGGTTTTCAAAGATCTGGGCGCGGTGGTGGCGGCGGCGGGCAGCAATCCGCTGTCCACTCAGGACCCGATTTGCGCGGCGCTTGCGGAGTACGGCGTCCACGTATTCAGCAGGCATGGAATGAGCGGCGGAGAATACAACGAAAATCTGTGCAAAATGCTGGCGTGGAAGCCCGATATCCTGATTGACGACGGCTGCGATACAGTGGCGCTGATCTGCGAGCGATATCCCGAACTCGCGGATAACATTCTGGGAGGATGCGAGGAGACCACTACCGGCATAAAGCGCCTCAAAGCGATGGATGCCGGCGGGGATCTGAAATTCCCCATGCTGGCGGTCAACGACGCGCTCAGCAAATACCTTTTCGACAATCGCTACGGAACCGGCCAATCCGTATGGGACGGAATCATGCGCTCCACAAACTGCGTCGTGGCGGGTAAAAACGTGGTCGTCGCGGGCTACGGATGGTGCGGCAAGGGCGTCGCGTCCCGCGCTTCAGGGCTGGGCGCCCACGTCATAGTTGTCGAGATAAATCCGCATCGCGCCCTCGAAGCGCACATGGACGGATTCAGCGTGATGGACATGTCACAGGCGGCCGAACACGGCGACATCTTCATAACCGTGACCGGCAACACCAGGGTGATACGCAAGGAACACTTCGAGAAAATGCGCGACGGGGTTCTCCTCTCGAACGCGGGACACTTCGATGTCGAGGTGTTCGTTCCGCATCTGGACGAACTGGCGGCAAAAACTTACCGAGCCCGAGGCAATGTGCGCACCTATGAACTTCCGGACGGAAGAAGACTTCACCTGCTGGCGGAGGGAAGGCTCGTCAATCTCGCTTCGGGCGACGGACACCCCATCGAGATAATGGACACCAGTTTTGCCACGCAACTGCTGTGCGCGCTCCATATAGCGGGAGGCGCAAAACTCAAACGCGGGCTGCAAAAAGTGCCGGAACATATAGACGATCTCGTCGCGAACTACAAGGTCGAATCGCTAGGGATAAAACTGGAGCGCCTCACTTCGGAACAGGAAGCGTATCTCCGCGAATGGAGGGAGTAACATGTCTATCGTAAGAAACGTGTTGATTTGGGATTCGGAGAGGACGGACGCCGTATTCGGAGATATCGTAGTCGGCGGCGACGGACGAATCTCCGCGATAACGGAACCAAACTACGCGGTGGGCAAAACTCTGTTCGACGGCAGGGGGAAGTGTCTCGCCCTTCCCGGTCTGATAAACGCCCACACGCACGTATCCATGACGCTGCTGCGCGGCATGGGCGAGGAGCTGCCCCTGATGGACTGGCTCAAAAAGAAGATCTTCCCGGTGGAAGCGAAACTCACCGCGCAAAACATCAGAAACGGCGCGGACCTCGCGATGCTCGAAATGATTTCGGCGGGCGTAACCGGATTCATCGATATGTACTATTTTATGCAGGATGTGGCGGAGTCGGTTCTGGAAAGCGGAATGAGAGCGGCGCTTTGCAGGGGGCTGACGGGCGAAGATGAGACGAAAATTGAGGACAATCTCTCCCTGGCCGACGAATATAACGGACGCGAGGGCCGTATCACGGTTCAACTGGGACCTCATGCCACGTATACCGTAGGGAAGGACGCGCTCAGAAGGATCTCCGCCCTGGCGCGGGAAAAGAACCTGGGAATCCACTTTCACTGGCTCGAAACCAAAGGCGAACTGGAGACGTTCAGAAACGAATACCATATCGAGCCGTCCGCTTATCTCGAAGAGACCGGGCTTCTGGGCGTGCGCGAATTGGTACTCGCCCACTCCGTATGGCACCCGATCGATCAGCTCTCATGCGTGGCCCGCGACAACGTGACGCTGGTGCATAACCCGAAAAGCAACATGAAACTGGGCAGCGGTTACGCCCCTCTGAAAGAATTTCTGTCGTCCGGAGTCCGGGTAGCTCTGGGTACGGACGGGGCCGCCAGCAACAACAGGCTGGACGTCTGGGACGAAATGCGTTTTGCCGCTCTCGTGCACAAGGGTTACAATCTCGATCCCACTTACATCGGCGCGAGGGACATACTTAAAATGGCCACGCTGAACGGCGCGCGAGGCATGGGCCTGCGGGATACCGGCTTATTGAAAACCGGCTATCAGGCGGACATAACGATAGTGGACATGGACAATCCGAGGTATGTCGGCGCCGACGTTTCAAACGCGCCGGAATTCGCCGTATACGCCGGTTCGTCGAGAGACGTGAGGGCGACTGTCGTGGCGGGCAGGCTCATCTACAAAGACGGCGAGTTTTTGACGCTCGACAGGGAGAAAATTATGGCCAAAGCCGGAAAAGACCGCCGCGAGCTGTCTTGAAACAAATAAGCGGGAATATGTCTCGATGATTATTTTGGATTCCGGAGCGGTCACACCGGATTGTCTCGTGTTCGACGTCGACGGCGTTTTAATTGAGTCTCACGAGTCTTATCAGGAAGTGATAAGGCTGATCGTCGAACAGGAGTGGGAAAAATCCGGGTTCACGGCCGACGGGCGCGGTTATTCGCCCGGACTCAACAGTGTCTTAAAAAACCACGGAGCGTTCAACGACGATTACGACATCGCCTGGACTCTGCTGAATATAGCGGCGGCGAGCGGGCGTGAAAAGCTCTCGGAGGCGCTTCCTCCGCCCGAAACACTGGAGAACCTGATATCCGGCTGCGGCTCCGACTGCGTGACATGGCTGCCGACGCGCTACAAGGATAAGTACGACAGGGCTCGCATACGCCGATTGGGGCAGGAGCTTTACACCGGCACAGAAAATTCGCCGGGAGAATGGACGCTCGACAGAGCGATGCTCGGCGCTCACTGGAGCGAACTTCCCCTTCCGGCGTACATATATACGGGACGGGACATAAGAGAGTGGCGTCTTGCGCAGAAAGTGCTGAAATGGGACGATTTCCCCGACGAAAGAACGGTTCATGTCGATATGGGAATCAAAAAACCGTCGCCGGAGGGGTTGGAATATCTCTGCCGCGCATTTGGGCACGAACAGCCTGTTTTTTTCGGCGATACCATGAGCGATCTCATGTCGTCCAAGGCATTTGGAAAAGGCTGGTTCGCCGCCATCGGGGATATGCTGAGAGGAGCGCGGATGCGTTTCCCGGATATAGAGACGGCGCTGTCGCAAACGCTGGACTGGAAACCCCAAAACGCCTGACTGTCTTTGCGCAGGACAGTGAGGGGTTCAGAATTCACGATACCGATATACGAAGGAGTGAACTCCGTGAGCGAGCATAAAATTCTTGCGCCAAGGACAGAAAACCCTCCAGCAAAGGTGAAGGACGCCGGAGTCGTAGCCCTCGTCAAAGCGGGAGCCGCGGCTTATAACGCGAAGAGCGGGGAATTGCTGCTGCTTCCGGAAGGAGTGTCTGATATCGGGCGGATAAAAGACCGCGTTGCCGGAGCGATGCAGCGGTGCGGCTTTCAGCGCGTGGACTGCGGAAGCGACGACGCCGTCTTCTCGCTCGCGGAAAGATACGTGCGCGAATGGCGCGAAACGGCGACGGCTTTTTGCGATGAGCGTTTTCGGGAACTTCGCGCGCTGAGTTGGCACACAGATGAAAATTCAGCCGCCTCCTCCGCCAGAGAATTGATGAACGCCGTTTTGGATTCGCTCGCCGAAGAGGACGAAACGCCGCGCGGACGGTTTTCTTTTGTGGAGGACGTTTCAGAAGACGAATCGAGAACGTTCGTGCTGGCTTCAGCCTGCGAAACCGGAGACATCGGCGCCAGATCGGGTTTCTTGTGCCGTTCCTGCGGTTCGGTAAAATTTCCCGATTCCCCTCTCGATTTCGTCCCTTCTCAGCCAGGAGAAAACGAACCTGAAGAGACAATGGAGGATATAGAGACCCCTGGAGCCAACACCATAGCCGAACTGTGCTGCCAGTT
>JAISYN010000204.1 GCA_031269915.1 Synergistaceae bacterium | reverse complement strand
AACAGCTTGCTTGCCGGTCTGGACGCATCGCTACAACTACCTGCGTCCGCACTCGGCTCTTGGCAAGAGGCCTCCAGCTTCAAGGCTTGGAGGGTGAACAACGTGTTGACACTCTACATCTAGCCTGCAAAGCGGGCTTACGGATGAAGACAGCAACGATAAGCCGGCTACGCCGGGCAACGGCTAGCGCTCGGATGAAGCCGGCAACGATATAAAACGGAACATTTTATTTGGAGTCCGAATCAGACATGAACCGCTCCCATGCGAAAACGCTCCGGCATCCCTCCGGCCTTTCAGGCGGAAAACGGCTTGACAGAATCACGGAGATACGACACTACAGGCTATCTCACAGAGCAATTTCACTTTGAATGGGGCTGTAGCTCAGTTGGGAGAGCGCTTGAATGGCATTCAAGAGGCCGTCGGTTCAATTCCGTCCAGCTCCACCAGAAATTCCAAGGGCTTACGAAAACACTCGTAAGCCCTTTTTCTTTTCCCTACCATTTTTATGCCGGATTTATGCCGGATTTTTGAGTGAAGGGATGGGGAAGGTTGGGGGGCGAATGGGAACTGTGCGTGTATTATTCCCCTCAAATATCCACTTTTCCTCCTGCGTTGCTGCACTTTTGATGTTGACACGCCGCCAAAAGCGCCCTACATTTCACCCGTGATCCGGCGCGGGCTTCTGCTCGCCAGCTTGAACACTTGGCCCTGCACAACACGTATGGAGGTGAGGCGGGGAAAAAGGTGGCAAGTGGTAGGCCGGACACCTGATAAATTTAATAGTTTTGATAAGTTGGCACCCCACCCCTCCAGACCCCGCCGCGCAATTTGGCGTGAAGTCGGAACGACAAACTCCTTTTTGGGGTCGCCATGTCTTGCACACAACTCTCAGTCGAGGCGATTTTACGCGCCCTCGAAGTCTCCCTTCCACCGATTTTCACGCGCCGTGAGATTCCGGCTCTGACGGGCAAGCTTCTGGCGGTCGGCACCTTGGCGAACCTTGGCGAACAGGGGCCGCCGTTCTGCCGTACAAAAAGGCACGCCGTCTACGAAAAATCCAGCTTTCTCACATGGTTAGCTGGATACCTCGGCAAATCGACAAAGAACATCAAAAAAACCGCCTAGCCCGCGATTTTTCTCGCCGTGTCTTGTTTGTCGCCCGTTGCCGTGGGTTGTGCGCACTCGCGCCTTGCCGTTTGCCCGCAATCTGTCTCGTTGGCCTTGGCTGACGGCTCCTTCTCTTTCGCCCGCGCTCCTCCCGTCCTCATCCTCTGTGCGGATGCTTGCTGCCTGCCCTTGGCTAGAGTGATTTCCCATATTATTTCAAGGAGTTCTTATATGTCCAAACAAGATCCAAGTAATCTGCCCGCCATCTTCGGCGATGTTGACGTGTCCGCCGGTGTTGGCGGGCCGTTTCGAAGGCTACTGGCGGAAATCGACCAAAGCGACCTCGACAAAGTTGCGGAGGTACAGGTTGAGGCCGAATTCGGAGTCATGGTCAAACGCGTTGTCGTGCGGGCAATCCCGAAGAAGTCGTAACAGCGTTATGAGGGGGGGAAGCCCCCCCTCACGTTTATTCTAACACTGGAGAAATTATGGCTCTTTATAAGGATTTGTTAAATTCCGCCGCTACGACCGGCAAGATTTCATCTGTGGAATTGACCGGCATCGGAAACAATCCCTATGTAAAAGATGCTTGTGCCGTAACCTCATCAAATTCGCCGCAACGTAATGGTACGGCGATACATCAGCAAGGGCAACCGTCAGACATAGCCCAACCGACAGTGTTTCCCCAACAGACTGGGAACGGTCAGCCGGGTTCTCCTTTACTGACGAACAATATGTCGCTCCAACCTGTGGGGTTTCATTTTAATTCACCGAGCATGGACGTTCATTACGGACTTCAACAAATGAAGACTGCAAACGACATGATGCGCACGCTGAACTTGAATGCCACTCTGACTCAGCGTTTTCGCAATCGCTTGGAAAAATCAAATTTGTCCAATATTGTCGCCGATACAAGGCAAGAACTCGGCAAAAAGTTTATTATTCCGCTCTCGACAGTCAAAAAAGTATCGAAAGAAATGTCTGAAAAATATTTGTTGCCTGAAATCAGCGACATGGCGGATGCCTTGGTCAACAACACCAAATTTCCGAAGTATCTCGGCCTCATTGCACTGCTCGACGGCGTTGCTGCCGGCACTCGCGGACACGCGCTGGCCGAATTGTCAGATGGGCGCACTGTCCCGGCCATAACGCAGACTTTGATGGTTGCGGAATCCGGCACTCGTAAAACGGCCGTGATAGAGCGGGTTAAGGCACCTTTTCTGACATTCCAGTTAGAAAAACAGCGCGAATACGCCGACAAATACGGCATCGCCGCATCTAGCTGGGAGGAAGCGTTAGCGATTGTTACTCGTACCAGCGGCGAAGACAGAAAAAAATATTTACATGATGCCACACTTGCGGAACTCGCGGGATGCCCAGGCGAAATCTCGAATTTCGTCCAGGAGCAGGCGAAATACAGGTCCATCATCCTTGCCGCGATACCGAAGCCTACAGGGATGCCACTCGTGTTTGTCGGAGGAGGAAGTTTGCAGCAGTTGGGCGATGTTCTCAACGCCAATGACGGATGCTCATTTGAATGTCAGGACGAGGGAGACATCTTTGTGGATACCCTTGCCCGAAAAAATGGCGGTGGTTGTCTGTCATTGGTTCTGAAGGGCTACGACGGGACTGACTTCTTCTATTTCGTCAGGAAAAGTCAGGTGTTCATCCCTCACGCAAGGTTTTATTTCCTGATGTTCGTGCAACCCTGCGTCTTTGACAGGGTGGCCAGGGCGAAGGACTTTGGAGGTCGTGGCGGTCTGGCGCGTTTCAGCATCCTTTGGCCGGATTTGCTGCCGGGATACAATCAGATGCCGACTGACAGAGATCATAACGCGATGACCGGGTACAACGTCCTTATCAAGCGACTGCTGGAGCGTTTTTACACGCAATGCGGCGATGTCGGCAATGTGGTTTTGAAGTTGGCGGGGCAGTCAGAAAAGCTTTTTGACCACTACGCTGGTAAAATTGAGGCATCAAAGGGACACAACGTCCTCCCGGATATGCTGCGTTATCTTGAAAAACACGCAGATCGCGCCCTGCGGTACGCCATTGCGGCACATTTTGCCAGATGCCGGGAGGCCAAGAGTGGAGACTTGATTTCAGCAGCGGACATGCTGGTCGGCATTGCCGTTGCGGACATGCTTTTGGCTCACGCCGAATTTGCGTTTGGCCTACGCGGCGTCAACGCTATCGAAATGGCCCGCAAAATCGTCCGCTGGATTAACGGCATCCTCGCCGACAAAAGGATTTGGCACTTCACGAGAGCAGACGTTCACCACGGTGTACGCGGGCTTGATGGCAACAACATCGGGCCAGCCGTTGACATTTTGCAGCGGCTTAACGTTGTCTTTCGGATCGTTTGCGGCGGGACGGAATATTTCGTCATAAATCCGCTGGCGCAGGTTCCGGGCTTCAACTTGTGATACAACGTCTCCTACGTCTACAGCGTCTACTCGGAGACGCTGTAGACGTAGGAGACAAAAATCATTGACGGGAAGTGGCAGGGTGGCTGCCACTTCCCTCAGCCAAATGCAAACCCCGTTTATGCAAGCGGGGTTTGTTTTCAGCCATGACCTTTGGCTTCAGGCAGAAAGCGCAGCCTTTATAGAAGCCGGCAGCCTTGACAAGAACTCCCGCACATCACCAGAAATTTTGCCCAGCGGCACACCAGGGGAGGCCATACGCGGTTCATTGCCCTGTGATGCCGGTGTCGGCCCAAAAAAGATGCAGAGGGAGTTACCCGCAGGCCAGAGAGCGACTTCGCCGATTTCAAAAACGACACGTTGCTGGTCATCGCCATAGGCTACCGGATATTGCAGTCGTCCGTAAAACTCGTCTCCCCAACTGGACATATTAATCGTCTGCGGCAAACTTTTCATCAGGTTGCGGACAGCCTTATTCTCATAAAGCTCGACCTTCCATGTTGTCCCGTTGATCGCGATGTTCAACGGCATCTAAAATGCTGTATTCCAGCATAGCATTTGCTTAGACATGGATGAATGTCAAGAGTATGTGCTTGGGGGGCAGGATATGAATGGAGAATGTTCACATAGCGTAATTCAGTCAAAAAAATTGCCTGAAAAAGTCTTTTTTTATCCTTGTATATCAGGAGTATTTATCATTTATCTGTATGGGATATATTGTAATACATAGAAAAATATTAGATGAATAATAGGAAAGAACAAAAAGAAAAATTCAAATAAATTTTAATATCCCTTATAATCATTTTATGTCTATGGGAATATAAACACAATATGGAGAGAACAATGAATAAAAAAGCAGATGATTATAAGGACAAATATCAATATAAACAAAAAATACTTAAAGCTACTGAAGACATTATAAATGACTATACAACAAGGCATTCAAAGACTATGGCGACCAGATTCGACTTTCACTATCCTGTTGATTATCAGCATGACACATCAACAAATAAAAATATATCGTTCTGTATGGCAAAGCTTGTCAAGAAATATAAAAGATATGGTCTTGATCCTTCATTCATTTGGACAAGAGAACAAAGATATTCAGAGAATCCTCATTATCATTGCATGATGTTATTAAATGGCAGTAAAACAAAAAATCCATACCATATATTCAAGAACGCGGAAAAACTATGGAGTTTAACCATTGATAGTGACGCGAGTGGTTTAGTGAA
>JAISYN010000024.1 GCA_031269915.1 Synergistaceae bacterium | reverse complement strand
GAGGGCGCGCAACGGGTACAGACTTGGCTCCGATACGCTTCATGACAGCCTTATGTGGGACGCGCTCATCGACGCATTCAACAATTATCACGTTGGCATAACTGCGGAAAATTTAGCCGAAAAGTACGAAATATCACGCGAGGAACAGGACGCTTTCGGGCTTGAAAGCCAACGCCGCGCCGTCAACGCGATAAAGGAGGGATATTTCAGGGAAGAAATAGTTCCAGTGGAGATAAAGGTCAAAGGCAAGACTGTGCTGTTCGACACAGACGAGCACCCGAGGGACGGTCTTGACATGGAAGCCCTCGCCAAACTGAAGCCGTCATTCAAGGAGGGCGGCACCGTTACTGCGGGAAACGCTTCGGCCCTGAACGACGGCGGCGCAGCTCTGATCCTAATGGCTGGCGACAAGGCGAAGGATCTCGGGATAAAGCCTTTGGCGCGCATCGTTTCCACGGCTTCTGCCGCCGTGGATCCCAAGGTAATGGGCATTGGGGTCGTGCCCGCCGTGCATCGCGCTCTTAAATTCGCAAATTTGAAGTTGAGCGATATCAAACTCTGGGAGATCAACGAAGCGTTCGCGGCCCAAGTCATCGCCTGCAACAGGGAGCTTAAAGTGGATCTTGCCAAAATAAATGTAAACGGCTCAGGCATCTCTTTAGGGCATCCCGTCGGATCTACCGGCGCCAGGATAATTTTGCATTTGGTCAATGAAATGCGCCGCCGTTCTTACCGTTATGGATGCGCATCCTTGTGCGCGGGCGGCGGACCGGGCATGGCTGTAATTATTGAAACGCTATAAACGATCTCATCACAAGAGGGGGTAAGACGATTGGGAAGTAAAAACGATGTAGTTGTAATAGGATATGCCCGCACAGCATTCGATAAGTTTGGCGGAGTATGTAAAGATTTGCCCAGCTCGCAGTTGGGAAAATTGGTCATAAGCGAGTTAGTCAATCGTGTCAAAATCGCGGCTGCCGAAATTGATGACGTGAATCTCGGGCTGTGCATGTTTGGCGAGGCAGTCACTCAGACGGATATCATAGCGAGGCAGGCGCTGTTACACGCCGGACTGAGTGACGAGACGCTTTCCAACAACATCGACAGGGCGTGCTGTTCCTCTACCACCGCCCTGCAACAGTCCATGAAAAACTTGAAACTGGGCGAAGCGAACGTGAGCATCGCCATGGGCGTGGACAACATGAGCCGGGTCGCGCTGTATGTCCCTCCGGAGTATCGCTGGAACGGCAGCCGCCTCGGCGACGTAAAGCTTGTGGATATGCTGTTCAACTTTGGCGTTCCCGGTTTTGGCGTTCTGGCTGTGGACGCGGGCGAAGTGGCGCTTGAGAATGGCGTTTCAAGGCAGGAGCAGGACGAATGGGCGGTTCGCAGCCAGGATAGATACGCACAGGCCGATGAAAAAGGCTTCATAAAAGGTGAGATATTTCCCATCGAGATACCGCAGGGCAAAAAAAACCCGCCGGTAATCTTTGAAAAGGATGCGAACCCGCGTCCAGGCATCACCTTGGAAAAACTGGCCCAACTGCCGACCATTTACAACAGTCCGACGATGACAGCCGGCAACTCTCCGGGACTGGGAACCGGCGCTTCAGGAGTCATTACGACCACCAGGGGGAAAGCCGACTCGCTCGGGATCAAACCACTTGCGACGATTGTCGATGTCGTGAGCATAGCCACGAAGCCGCGCGACATCGCCGTAGCGCCGGCTGTGGCCATCAAAAAAGCCCTGTGCAAAACAGGGCTGAGCCTGCAAGACCTGAGCGTAATAGAGATCAACGAGGCATTCGCGGCCATGCCTCTCGTCTCAACGAAGATTCTCGGCGACGGCGACAAGGCGCTCACAAACAAGATAAGAGAGATCAGCAATGTCGACGGCGGCGCAATAGCGGTAGGGCATCCGGTCGGCGCCAGCGGACTGCGCATCACGATGCACGCTATAGAAGTGCTGAGGCGCAACGGCGGCGGCACTGGCATCGCGACTATTTGTGGCGGCTTGGCACAAGGTGACGCCGTGGTGATTAAGGTTGAGGGATAGAAAACCGTGCAAAACGATTTCTTGATCTGCGGCGTTTAAAATAAAAAACTTTAAGGAGGACACGGCAATGAAAATCAACGGGAAAACTTTTGTAGCGACCGGTGGAGCATCGGGTTTCGGCGAAGTCAGCATTCGCAGGTTCCATGCCCTGGGAGCGAACGTGGTCATCTGCGACCTGAACAGAGAACGAGGCGAAGCCTTGGAAAAGGAATTAGGGGAAAAGAGCCTTTTCGTCAAAACCGATGTCGCCTCCGAGGCGGAAGTGACCGCGCTGTTCGAAGAAGCCGTAAAAAAATTCGGCAAAGTCCACATTCTGCTCAATTGCGCCGGCATTGCCCCGCCCAAGAGGATTCTTGGGAAAGAGGGGCCATTACCGCTCGACGCTTTCAAAAAAGTCATAGACATCAATCTGGTAGGCACGTTCAACGTGCTGAGCAAGGCGGCTTGGGTGATGAGCAAGAATGAACCAGGCGAGGACGAGGAGCGGGGCGTGATAATCAACACCGCGTCGGCAGCCGCTTACGAGGGCCAAATCGGGCAGGCCGCGTACTCGGCCTCCAAGGGCGGTATCGTCAGCCTGACGCTTACAGCGGCAAGAGACCTCGCGAGAAACGCCGTCCGCGTTTGCTCTATAGCCCCATCGACGTTTAAGACGCCGATGGCCGACACACTTTCAGCGGAAGTCATCGAATCGCTCTCCAAGCAAATTCCATTCCCACAGAGGCTTGGAAACCCCGAGGAGTTCGCCGGGCTGGTGCAGTTTCTTGTAGAAAACGGATACATGAACGGCACGACCATCCGCATAGATGGCGCGGTACGAATGGGGCCAAGGTAGTTCTCACTCCGAGAGGTCGGAAAATGACGGACGTTATTAAGAAGATCGGCGTGGCCGGAAGTAACCACAGCGGCGCTTTTATGGCGTGGGTAATGGCCGCTTGCGGGTATCCTGTTATTTTCTGCGACCCCAGCATGAGCGAAGTGAAACAGGGCATAATTTTAATCGAAGAAAGCCTTAAAGGGGAATTTGCTAAAAACGGTCGGGAGGGAAATACGGCAAATACGGTCATGAACAGAATTATCCTTTCCGACCGTTACGAAGATCTGGCAGACGTAGACGTGCTGTTCGAAGTTTTTTTCGACGACATTGAGATAAAAAAGGATTTTTACGTTCTAATAGATGGAATATGCAAAGATAAATGCGTTTTTGCGACAAACACGCCTCTTTTGGGGTTATCCGACATCGCCGCTGCGTCGAGGCGTGCCGACCGGGTGGTGGGTGCCAGTTTCTCGAGTGGGTACTCGAAAGCACAGGTTTTAGAGATAGTCCGCGGTGAAGCCACTTCTGACGAGACGTTCGATTTGATGGTTCGCCTTGGTAAGTCGCTTGCCACCTATGAGGAAGCTAGATAAGTCAAATAACGGTTTGGGGGATAGGTATGGAGTTCAGACTGAACGAACTGCAAAAGATAGTGCGAGACACTGCCAGGGAGATCGCGACGAAAGAAGTGTCTAAATACGTCGAGGAAATCGAGCGGACGCGCTCGGTGCCAGAGGCGCTGATGGAGACGATAGCCGCCGCCGGCATATTGGGCATTCCTTTTGCTGAGTATCTGGGCGGAGTGGATGCTGGTTATATTGCGATGTCCTGTGCCTATGAGGAGATCGCGAAGGTCTGCCCGAGCGTCAGCGTGTCGCTACTGGTCTGTGTTTCCTTTCTGGAGTCGGTAAAAAACTACGGGACAGAGGAGCAGATCGAAAAATTTGTTCCTGACGGCATACGTGGGAAATTTCGAGGCTCGCTTGCCTTTACCGAGCCCGGAACGGGTTCCGACCCGAAGCAGATAATCACTACGGCAAAAAAAGAGGGTGATTACTACGTCATCAACGGCACTAAGCGTTTTATCACGAACGCCGTCTACAATGGGCCGATACTTCTGTTTGCCCGCGATTCCGAAACGCAGAACATAACCGCCTTCGTTTTCGACAAACTCGGTGAGGGGTATTCGACCTCGACGCCGTGGGATGTGGTCGGAATGAGGGGAAGCGCCATATACGACGTGTTTTTGGACAACGTCAGAGTCCACAAATCCTGCATACTTGGCAAGCCTGGCGAAGGATTCCCCATCTTGCTCGGCACGGTAGCGCACAGTAAAGTAGCGCTCTGCGCCACTTTTGTGGGCACAATGGCCGCATCGTATGAGCTGGCTGTCAAGTACGCGAAGGAGAAGATGCACCGCGACAAGCCAATTTCAAAATTTCCGTCGGTCCAGCTAAAGATCGCTCAAATAGCCGCAAAACTGGAGAGCGCACGCCTTCTCACGCTCAAACTGTCCGAGGAGAGCGACGACCGCTCCAACATTGAACGCGTGAAAGCTTGGGTCGGGATGGTCAAGGCGTACGTCTCGGACATTTCGGTGGAGACTAACATGCTTGCAATGAACGTGCTGGGAGCTTACGGCGTCACCGAAGAATACAAAGTCGAGAGTTTTCTAAGGGATTCTCTCATAGCGCCGCACATCGAGGGCGTTTCCGACCTTCAGCGCGTGATTGCCGGATCTTATATTCTCTCGGGTGCGGACGCCCTGGTCTGAGGAGGTATTGTCAGTGAATATTCTTGTGTGCGTCAAACAGGTTCCAGATACGACGGAGATCAAGATTGACCCAGTGACCAACACCTTGATCCGGGCGGGAGTTCCAAGCATCGTCAACACTTTTGACACTTACGCGCTAGAAGTCGCGGCCCGGCTCAAAGATGCCTCAGGCGGCGAGACCACTGTATTGTCAATGGGACCGCCACAAGCTGAAAAAGCCTTGAGGGAATGTCTGTCCGTCGGAGCGGACAAGGCTTACCTTCTGAGCGACCGGGCCTTTGGCGGATCCGACACGCTTGCCACCAGCTACATCATCTCACGGGCTATCAAGGCCATTGAGGAGATGGATGGCAAATTTGACGTGATCTTCTGCGGGAAGCAGGCCATCGACGGCGACACCGCTCAGGTCGGCCCGGAAATCGCCGAGCATTTGGGCTACCCACAGGTGACTTATTCGATAGAAGTCTTAAAGAAAGACAGCGAGCTTGCAGTAAAACGCGAGACTGAAGAGGGGTTCGAGGTATTGGCGGTTAAGACGCCATGCGTCATAACTGTCACCAAAACGAGTTTTGACCCGCGTTACGCTTCTATCAAGAGCAGGGTTTTCGCGAGCAGAGCCAATATCCCGACTCTCTCTGCAAGCGACATCTCGCTGGATATTTCGCGCGCCGGCCTGAACGGATCTCCCACGAAGGTGAAAAAGACCTTCACTCCTCCAGCGAAACAAAACGGCGTGATCATACGGGAGGTAACCAAAGAAGCTACAGCCAAAAAATTGTTGGAAGCGCTATTCGCCCCAGCGACGGCGTAAGGGAGATGAACGTGGATATGCAGGCCAAAAATAAAGATCTCTGGGTGTTTATTGAAACCAAACCCGACGGGTACGCCAAAAGCGTCGGGCTCGAACTCATGACGCCGGGACGCCGCTTAGCGGACATGCAGGGGGGAAAACTGGTTGCCGTCGTCATAGGTGGACAAGTTGAAAAAGCGGTACGAGCCGCCTCTTCGCACGGCGCAGACAAAGTTATCGAAGTGAGTGGAGAGGATTACGACAGGTACGACACTGAGTCATATACAAAAGCTTTTTTCTCTTTGGTCGAGCAATACGGCCCGACGACCATATTGATCGGCGCCACTAACATCGGCAGGGATATGGGACCGCGTTTGGCCTGCAGGTTGAAAACAGGGCTGACAGCGGACTGCACTGGCCTTGACATCGACCCGGAGCCGGTAACGTGGCATGGACCCGCCCCGCCTTCGGCGGCAATCTGATGGCGACAATCCAATGCCCTGACGCGAGGCCGCAAATCGGCACTATTCGCCCCGGCGTGTTCAAGTGTTGCGAACCGGATGATTCGCGCACGGCGCCTATTGTAAAAGAGGATATTAAAGTAGGCGATGGCACCGTAAGGACCCGCCTGATCGAACGGATCAGCGAGATAGCTGGAGGTCTGACGGTCGATCTGGAAAATGCGGAAATCATCGTGTCCGGTGGGCGCGGACTGGGCAAGGCAGAAAACTTTTACCTTATACGCGATCTGGCGGAAGCTCTCGGAGGTTCGGTCGGGGCTTCGAGGGCAGCGGTGGATGCCGGATGGATACCGCATGCGTATCAGGTCGGACAGACGGGAAAAACAGTCTCCCCCCAAATTTACATCGCTTGCGGCATTTCCGGCGCGATTCAACACAGGGCCGGCATGTCGGGTTCGAAAAAAATCGTTGCCATAAATAAAGATGCCGGCGCGCCTATATTTTCTGTCGCTGATTTTGGCATCGTAGGAAATCTTTTTGAGATTTTGCCGGTTCTCACGAGAGAAGCGCGCAAAATAAAAACCAACGCTTAAAACTAGGGCAAATAGCGCAAAACGCTGTGCAAACGCGCACTTCTAACGGGGCATCGACTACAATCCGTTTTTTTCTCAACTGGAGGATGATTATGGAACAAACCGCTGTAGTTGGAATGGCAAGAACGCCATTTGGAAAATTTGGAGGCACCTTGAAGTCTTATTCCGCTGCGGACCTGGGCGGAATCGCAATAAAAGAGGCAGTGCGGCGCTCCAGCATAGAACCCGATCAGATTGAATACGCATATATGGGGCAGGTTCTCCAGTCTGGTTGCGGGCAAATTCCCTCTCGGCAAGCGACGATGAAGGCAGGGCTTCCTTGGGAGACAGTTTCTGTGACAGTTAATAAGGTGTGCAGCTCGGGTATGGCGGCTGTCGCAATGGGCGACATGCAAATCAGGCTGGGGCAGTCCCAGGTTGTCGTGGCAGGCGGGATGGAGAGCATGAGCAACGTCCCCTTTTCTCTCCCCAAGGAGCGATGGGGCGCGAAGATGGGCGACGGGAGCGTCACCGATCTGATGATACATGACGGGTTGTGGTGCGCTTTTTATGACAGGCACATGGCCGTTCATGGCTCTTTGGTTAGCGCGGAGTACGGTATAAGCCGCGAAGAGCAGGACGAATGGGCTTTGCGGAGCCAGGAACTGGCGAACGATGCTGCGCAGAAGGGCAGGCTGCGTGAGGAAATCGTGCCGGTGAAACTCGAGGGAAACAAGAAAATTTCACTCATAGAAAGCGACGAAGCGATACGGCCGAACACGACTATTGGAGGGCTAGCGAAACTACCGCCCATCTTCATGGAGAGTGGAACAGTGACGGCCGGCAACGCGCCAGGCATCAACGACGGGGCGGCGGCGCTGGTGCTGATGGCAAAATCCTGGGCGGAATCCCTTGGCATTCCCATATTGGCTACTATCGAAGGACACGAGGAAGTATCTCAGGACGCAAAGTATATTGCAACCGTTCCAGCCCTTTCCACCAATAAATTATTAAAAAAACATGGGCTTTCGATAAACGACATCTCTGTTTTCGAAGCAAACGAGGCATTTGCCGCTGTCGTACTCATAAGCGGGAAAATCACCGGCTGGAATCCCGGCCGGGTGAATATTGACGGAGGGGCGATAGCGTTTGGACATCCTTTGGGCGCGAGCGGCGCCAGAATCATCATCCATGCCATCCAAGCGCTGAGATCGCGCGGCGGCGGGTTGGGCGTGACGTGCATATGCAGCGGCGGCGCGCAGGGAAACGCGATGCTTATAAGCGTCTCTTAAGAAATGTCGGCATTTAGAGCGCATGTCCGCTCCCAGGCCGCACCGATTATTTCGTTTTTCATAACATAAATTGAGGAGGTTCGCCATACCATGGAAATTTTCGAGCCAACCAACGCAGCAATCGCCGGATTGGCTTGCGTAGCCCTTATTTACGCAGTTGCCGTCTCCCGCAAGATAGCGACTTACAAAGTGGACAACGACAGGATAAACGAACTGTCTGAAATCATACGGAGCGGGGCAATGGCATTCCTTTACAGGGAATATAAGGCTCTGGCCTTTTTCGTGGCGGCCATCTGCGCGATTCTCTGGGTTTGTCTTGGGAAGCCCAGCGCGACGTGTTTTGTAGCAGGGGCTTTGTGCAGCGCGCTCACTGGCTACGTTGGCATGAGGGTAGCAACCAAGGCTAATGGAAAGACGTCATTCGCCGCCATGACGGGAGTGAATGAGGCTCTGGGCATCGCGTTCCGAGGCGGAAGCGTCATGGGGATGACGGTGGTGGGAGTGGGGCTGCTCGGTGTTTTCGCCGCGTACATGGTCTTCAGGGATACCGAGGCTATCGCGGCGTTCGGACTCGGAGCCAGCTCCATTGCGCTCTTCGCCCGCGTAGGTGGCGGAATATACACCAAAGCGGCGGATGTCGGTGCGGACCTGGTTGGCAAGGTCGAAGCCGGCATCCCGGAGGACGACCCGCGCAATCCGGCCGTCATCGCCGACAACGTAGGTGATAACGTAGGCGATATCGCCGGGATGGGCGCCGACCTCTTCGAGAGCTACGTCAATTCGATAATTGCCGCGATGGCGACCGGCTTCATAGCCCTCGAACTGCGGGGCCTGATCTATCCCCTGCTCCTTTGCGCCATAGGCATAATAGCGGCGCTCCTGGGAACGTACTTCGTCAGGGTTGGCGAGGGGGGCAACCCGCAGAGAGCGATGAGCAGAGGGCTCTACGCGACTGGCGTCCTGATGATAGCGGGAACATTTTTCCTGACTAAATGGATGTTCGGGAACATCGGCCTGTTCTGGTCGGTCGTCGCGGGGGTGGTCTGCGGCGTCATAATAGGGCAGATAACGGAGTTCTACACGTCGTCCGACTACGGCTCCGTCAAGGAGATCGCAGAAGCCGCCAACACCGGCACGGCCACCAACATCCTGACCGGCATCTCCGTTGGCATGAAATCGACCGTCGCCCCGGTGTTGTTCATTTGCGCCGCCACCCTGACAGGATATCGATTCGGAGGGATGTACGGAATAGCCTGTTCGGCGGTAGGGATGCTTTCGATAACCGGCATGGTACTTTCGGTCGACGCCTACGGCCCGATCAGCGATAACGCCGGAGGCATAGCCGAAATGGCCGGTCTTCCCGAATCCGTCCGAAAGATAACCGACAGGCTCGACGCGGTGGGCAACACCACGGCGGCGGTCGGAAAGGGACTGGCCATTGGATCGGCAGCCCTCACCGCGCTGGTGCTCTTCATGTCGTACTCGGCTGCAACAGGGCTCGACAGAATTGATCTGATGGATCCGAAGGTACTGGTGGGGCTTTTGATAGGAGGCATGCTACCATTTATATTCAGCGCGCTTTCGATACAAGCGGTGAGCCGCGCGGCCGAGCGTATGATAGAGGAGGTTCGCAGGCAGTTCAGAGAGATCCCAGGCATCATGGACGGAACGGCCCGTCCCGAGTATGAGAAGTGTGTCGACATATCGACCGCCGCCGCCCTTAAAGAGATGATAGTGCCGGGGCTGATGGCAGTCGCCGTACCGGTGGCGGTGGGACTGAGCCTGGGAGCATCGGCGCTTGGGGGGCTCCTCGCCGGGTCGATAACAACCGGCGTCATGATGGCGATATTCATGGCGAACTCGGGAGGCGCGTGGGACAACGCCAAAAAGTACATCGAATCCGGCAATCACGGAGGCAAGGGTTCGCCCGCACACTCCGCCGCAGTCAATGGAGATACGGTCGGAGATCCTTTCAAGGACACCGCAGGGCCCAGCCTGAATATCCTGATAAAACTCATGACGGTCGTAGCGCTGGTAATGGCGCCTTTTTTTGTTTGACCTTCGCGAGCATCGGGATAATCAAGGGAGGAAACACATCTTGCTCAGAGCGGTATACCCGGGGTCTTTCGACCCCTTCACCAATGGGCATCTCGACATAACTCGGCGGGGCGCGGCTATTTTCGACGAATTGATAGTAGCAGTGTTGATAAATAAAAGCAAAAAAACCATGTTCGACATAAAAGAGCGCCGGATGATGGCGCAAGATGCCGTAAAACAACTATCGAATGTACGGGTTAGCATGTTCGACGGCCTTCTCGTGGATTTTATGCGAAAAGAAGACAGCAAAGTAATATTGCGAGGGATCCGCGCGCTCTCGGATTTCGAGTACGAGTTTCAGTTGGCCCAAATGAACAAGCAGCTCTCTCAAGATACTGAAACTTTTTTTATGGTGACGGACGCAAAGTATTCCTACCTTTCCAGTAGCGGAGTGAAGGAAGTTTTCCAGTTTGGCGGCGCGATACAGGAGTTCGTGCCCGAAGTGGTGCTCCTTAAGATGCAAGAACGGCTGCATCAGGGCTAAAACGCCGCACTCAATGCTTTAGTGTGGAAATTTAGATTGGAAAAATGAAACTATGTGAGGTGCGACGAATTGAAGAGGAAAGATGTCCTAATTCTTGTGATCAATCCGGGTTCGACATCAACGAAGGCCGCCGTTTTCAGAAACGACGATTTGGTCGTTTCTTCCATCATCCGCCATGCTCCTGAGGATTTCGCAGGGGCAGCGTCGCTCATCGACCAGAAAAAAGCTCGTATGCGCTTGATTGAAGAGATGCTTGAAAAAAACGGGATCAAGCAGAAGGAATTTGACGCAGTAGTCGGACGAGGAGGGTTGCTTAAGCCTATCCCTTCCGGCACATACGCTGTTGGGCCGAAAATGCTGGAGGATTTATCGACCGGTTTCGCGTCAAACCATGCGTCCTCTCTTGGTGGCATCATCGCGTATGAAATCGGCACAAGTTTCCAAATTCCGGCTTTTGTGGTAGACCCCGTGGTCGTGGACGAGCTGCAGCCGGTCGCCAGGATTAGCGGAATCCCAGAGGCGCCAAGGCGCAGCATCTTCCACGCGCTGAACGCCAAAGCCGTTGCCCGAAGGCATGCCCAGAAGCTTGGCGATGAATACGAAAAATTCAATTTCGTTGTATCGCACATGGGAGGGGGAATATCGGTCGGCGCGCACAGACACGGTATGGTGATCGACGTAAACGACGCACTCTACGGGGAGGGACCGTTCTCTCCCGAAAGATGCGGTGGTATCACCTTTGAAAAGGTAGTCCGAATGTGTTTTTCCCGCGAGTACACGGAAAAAGAGATGATGGCGTTTGCATTAAAAAATGGCGGAATGAAAGCATATATCGGAACCAATGACCTCATGGCCGCGGAAGAAAAAATAAAGGGTGGGGACGAGCGTGCCGCGCTCGTGGTAGAGGCGATGGCTTACCAGACTGCTAAGGAAATCGGCGCGATGGCGGCAGTCCTCCATTACAACGTAGACTCCATCCTGCTGACCGGGGGGCTTGCCAAATCGACGAGTTTCACCGATTCGATAAAATCTATGGTTGGCAAAATAGCCCCCGTTGCCGTCTATCCCGGCGAGGACGAAATGCTGGCCCTCGCCCTCGGGGCTTTGCGCGTGTTGAAAGGGGAAGACTCTGCCGCGGTTTACTCATAAAAAAACAGATCCCTCGCGCGACGAAATCGCCGTACCAGCATCAAAATACGATTGGAGGCATGAATATGAAAGAAACTGAAAAAATATCTGACGCAATCTGGGAATTATCCGCAACAGCTTTATTCGGCGCGATTATTTTTTTGATGACGTTCACTCCGATAGGTTTCATAAACCTCGGGATAATAAACGCGACCATCATTCACGTGCCGGTGATAATCGGCTCGATTATACTGGGGCCAAGGAGAGGCGCGCTCCTGGGAGTGTTATTCGGCGCGGCCAGCCTGATTCGCAACACCGTGTCGCCGACGCTTCTTTCCTTCGCGTTTTCGCCACTGATACCGCCGCCGCTGCCAAATCTCGGATGGTTCCCCTGGCCATTGGTTATATGCTTTGTCCCCCGAGCGCTGGTAGGGGTGGTCCCGTACTACACGGACAAAATCGTATCGAAGTTGACGCGCAGTCGAGAAAGCCTTCGTTTTCTCTCCTTTGTCTTTGCCGGTGTGGCTGGGTCGCTGACGAACACACTGTTAGTCATGCCGCTGATGTATCTCGCTTTTCGGGACGCGATGGCGCTCGCGCGGAACGTGCCGATCGAAACAGTGTACGGTATTACGCTGTCGATAATAACCTACAATGGGATACCCGAGGCGATAGTTGCCGGAGTGCTCGTCTCCGTCGCTTGCAAGGCCGCCCTCATGTATCGCCGCAAAACAGGCAGCTAGTACATGCAAACCTTCGCTTACGCACGCAAAGGAAGCGCGCTTTTCAAAAAACTAAATTTTAGCCCAATTTGTTTTATTGATTTCGCAAGCGTCAAATAGACCGTCACCTTGACAAACAGTTTGGCCGATAATCACATACCATAAAGCAGTCATTGCCTATAAAAACATCGACAAAACTGCAAATCATGGTTAATTTATAGGTTATGCGCGGCATAGCATCCTTCCGTATCCAGTGCAGGTGACGGCCTATTTAACGCTTCTATGCGTTTATCCTGAGAAAGGGCGGCGTAAATTGCAAAAATTTGCCACTGTTGTATAATAATACGACTGGTCAAGAGGTGTTCAATTTGGCATTGAATGAAGATGTTCTAGACATATCTGACCCGTTGCTGTGTGAGCATTGGAGCATTATCCTGGAGAACCCGTATGAAGGCGTGCTTTTCGTCGACGACAAAGGCATAATTCGCTATGTGAGCAAGGCTTTCGCAAAATACAACAATGCCAGGAGAAGGGACTTTCTGGGGCATCATTTTTCAGAGTTCTCTTTAGACGATGAATTAGCCAGGGTGTTGGAGACTCGTGATTATTTGATGTTGCAGCACCATGCTATTAACAAGAGAAACTTCATAGCCTCGCGTTACCCAGTGTATCGCAAGGATCAGGAGTTTGCCGGCGTTTTCGCGCGTTATTTCAGCATTAACTCAAAAGACGCGAAAAGCAAATACGGTGATGAATTTATCGAGGTCATGGGCAAGTTGCAAGTAAGCGAGATAATGCGCGAACTCCAACGCTCAACGATGGAACTCAACTCGTACAAAGATTATTTCAACGAGGAAAACCTTCCAAGTGACGGCATCGGCAACATCGTAGGAAAATCGCCTTTTATGGAGCAACTTAAAAAAAACATCCTCCAGATCAGCAAATCGCCTTCTTCGGTACTGATTACCGGCGAAAGCGGAACAGGTAAGGAATTGGTGGCAAAAGCAATTCATTTCCATGGTGACCGTACGACCAAGCCTTTCATCAAGGTCAACTGCACGGCCATACCCGACACTCTCGTGGAATCAGAACTTTTTGGCTACTCCGACGGCGCTTTCACGGGGGCCCGCAAAGGCGGCAAGATGGGCAAATTTGAATTAGCGAACAAGGGGACTATTTTTTTGGACGAAATAGGCGATATGCCACTGTCTATGCAGGCAAAAATCTTGAGGGTTCTCCAAGAGCGGGAAATAGAGCGCATCGGCAGCGAAAAAAGTATCCAAATCAACGTCCGCTTGATTACTGCCACCAATAAGGATTTGGAGAAGCTCGTAAGAGATGGGGCGTTTCGCGAAGATCTTTTCTACCGGATCAACATCATCAGCTTATCCATACCACCACTGAGGGAACGTAAGGGCGACATTCCAGACATCGCTTACAGCATCCTCAAGAAAATGAATTTCCATCTAGGTCGTTCCATAACGGACTTTTCACCGGACGTCATGCAATCCTTGATCGATTATTCCTGGCCGGGAAATGTTCGTGAATTGATGAACATCATAGAGTCCGCGATGAATTTCTGCCGCGGCTCGTACTTGAGCAAAGCTGATTTTTCTTCGTTTTTCAGAATAGGGAAGGCTCCGCCGCAGGGCGGGATATTAGAGGAAAATCCTTTGCGCGCTAAGATCGAGTCTGCCGAAAAGGATTACCTTGTAACAATTATGAATCAGTTTGGCGGCAAGAAAAAGGACGTCGCCGAATTTCTACACGTATCGAAAAGCACCCTCTATCGCATGATGAAGAAATTAGATCTACTTTAGCGCCCGCATCCGCCGATTTGGTTGAGTGAGAAATCTCCAAAATCTCTGAAAAAAAAGAGGCTCATCACATAATTGCGTTCGGTGGTGTGCCTTGGTTCAAGTAGTGTATCAACGATGAACGCAATTCTGTGATGAGCCTTAACAACCATATTTTCAATAACGTTTTTATATATTTCTACAACTTTTTCAAGGTCTTTTATTTCCAGCTTTTTAATTTCCATATATATTTAATCCATCCTTATAAGGAGTAATTTATCGCAAAAATATCTTTTTGTCAATATTTTAGGTTTTTTTGAACAATTATTTTATTGTATAATCCAAAAAATGTTAGGGGGTATTTCGCATAACGGAGCGCGGGCTATGCACCGTTGCGTTCGATGCGAAGCCTCGGGCGTTATGGCACATAGGTCGCAGTTATGCGAAGTCCGCGCAGCGGATTTTGCTTAACTACCATATAGACGCCATAACCCATCCACCATAGCCAAGCTCGCTAATCCTTGTGGTTCCGTTGTTTCTTGACAATTTTCTATTCAAAATACGCAATCTCGTCCTCGCCGTTTCTATTTGAAACGCGCCATAATTTCTATGTTGTTTTGTGCCATTACAGGGCGTCAAGCGGGCTTTCGACATTTTTCAAATTCTTCCGCGCCACTCTCGTGTATGTCATGGTAGTCTTAATGTCGTTATGCCCGAGCAACTGTTGAGGGGGTGTTGCGGCTCTCTTATTCTGTCAATAATCTGCTCTGTGAAAACGTTAAAATTTGCTCTCTAAAAGTGTCAACTAACCCTTTGAGGTTAAGAGATAAAGATGGCTGTGGGACGATTTCTC
>JAISYN010000146.1 GCA_031269915.1 Synergistaceae bacterium | reverse complement strand
TTAGGCGCGCAGAGAAAAATTATTTTGGCTTTTTCGGATGAAGCCGTACCTACAATATCCTCCGCAGCGGCGATATCGTATCCTACCGGTACCTTAACCGCGCGTCCGTGGTTCAAAACGGCCGATACGGCATACATGCCGAATGTAGGCTCCTGTACAACGACAGCGTCGCCCGGTTCCACGAACACCCTGCAGACGATATCGATCAACTGATCGGAGCCGACGCCGCAGATAACGTTTTCAGGTCCGACGCCTCGAAATTTAGCTATCGCTTCCCTGAGCGCTGTGCTGCCGCTATCGGGATAACGGTTCAGATTTTCTCCTTCCTCGATCCAGCGAATGAGTTTTTGCCTGATTTTGCCGGGAAGCCCCCACGGGCTTTCGTTCGTGTCCAGTTTGACGCCTCCGCTCGGCTGTGACGGGTGATACTCCTCCGGAAAATTCACAAGATCGCGCCTTAATAGATCGTTTATATCCATGATTTGATCTTCACCTTTTTTGAAGAATCGTTTTGATGTTCTTTATCAGCTCGACTATGCGGGCGTGTTCTATTTTCATGCTCGCGCGGTTTACTACCAGCCGCGCCGATATCGGCGTTATTTCCTCCAGTATGTCGAGCCCATTCTCCCTGAGAGTACCGCCAGTTTCGACTATGTCGACAATCACGTCGGACAGTCCGACTATAGGCGCCAGTTCAACAGAGCCGTTCAGCATGATTATCTCGACCGACTGCTGTTTTCGTCGCGTGAAATAATCGATAGCGATTTGCGGATATTTTGTCGCCACGCGTATGTTATTGCCGCGCCGCACCAAATCGCGGGCCCCGGCAGGCCCGGCGACGACCATCCTGCATTTGCCCACGCCGAGATCGAGAACTTCGTATAGATTTCTTTTTCCTTCGAGCAGGGCGTCTTTTCCGGCTACGCCTATATCAGCCGCGCCGTAATCGACGTATGTCGGAACGTCGGTTGCCTTTGCCAGAAAAAAATTGATGTCCGAATCTTCACTGGAGAAGATCAGGCGGCGCGAGTTTTTCTTCATTTCGGCTCTGATACCGCCGCTGAGTTCTCCTGCTTTATCGAACAGCTCGACAGCCGCGTCGGCCAGTCTGCCTTTGGTGAGGGCGCAAACGAGTGGCTTCATCGCCCGGTCTCCGTGTCGAAGATTTTTCCCCCATCATCATCGAAACATATAAATTTTTTTATCCCTCTGCGGCACGCGAAGCTCAGGTTTGCCCCGACGTCCGCCCCCATGAAGGAACACTCGGCGCGCAAACCGTCACGTCTGAGACGCGATGCTTCCGCGAGCGCCGCGCTTCGCCCTTTCCCGCTCCACGCCACCAGAACGTCGGCCTCGGCGCGATCGGGACGCCCGTTTTGCTTCTCCAGGGCTCCCTCCAGATTATGGACTTTTATGATAAACCCCACAGACGGGTACGGCTCTCCGAAACGCGAGAGCAACCCGTCATAGCGCCCGCCGTCCAAAATGGAAAATCCCATTCCGGACGTGTAGCCTCGGAAAATCATGCCGGTGTAATAGTCCATGTTTCCCGCCATACTCAGATCGAAAAGCACGTACTTTTCAAAACCGTAATCCGACAGAACGGAATGTATATTTTTGAGGTTCATCAGCGCCGCGTGCGGCGCTTCCCCCTCGGTCCCGGATAACGCTTCGTCGAGCATGTCCGCTCCCCCGCTGAAAACCGGCAGATTCGACAGCAGACGCAATACGTTTTCGGGCACGTCATTTTCACGCCCAATCCGTTCGGCCGCGACGAAATCCCTCTCAATAACGCTCGAGTTCAGCTTGCGGCGCACTTTGGGGTCCAGATCGACGCCCTCCAGCACGCCGCTCAGAAAACGCACCTGCCCGACGTCTATGCGGAAATCTTCAAGCCCGGACGAGAGCAGAGCGTCTATCGCAACAGCCAGCGTCTCGGCGTCGGCCTCGTCACCCTCAACTCCCACGAGTTCTATACCAGCCTGCGTTATCTCGTTGTTTCTGCCCTGATAACTGGGGCTGCACCTGTAAACGTTCTGAACGTAACAGAAACGCAGCGGCATGTCGGAATCGGAAAAACTCGACTCCACTATGCGGGCGACCTGCGGAGTGACGTCCGAACGCAGAGCGAGCGTGTTTCCTTCCCTGTCGATGAGCCTGTATATCTGTCTTGGGTCCACGCTTCCCTTGTCTGTAAAAACCTCCGCATATTCCAGCAGAGGCGTGCCGACGGACGAATAACCATATCGGTGAAAGACGGACTCCAGCCCGTCTTCTATGCGTTTTTTGAAAAAATATTCTCCCGGGAGATAATCCTTGAAACCCTCGGGAGTGCGAAACCCATTATCGATCATATGCGCAACACTGCCTTGTAAAAGATCCCGTTCACGCCCCGAAAAGAAAAAGTCCTCCCGTGACGAGCCCCAGCGCTATACCGGCCAGCACGTCGCTTGGATAGTGAACATACAGATAAACGCGCGAGAAGGAGATCATCGACGCGAACACAAAAGATGTGACACCGAGCAGCCCGCCCGCCTGCCACACCGTCACTGACGCGGCTGCAAACGAAGTCATGGTGTGACACGACGGAAAGGACGAGTCCTCCGGGCGCGACAGCAGCAACATGCGGGAATTATCGACATTACAGGGACGGATCCTGCGAAAGAGCGGTTTTATCGCGAAATTGCCGAGCAAGGCGCACGTCGAAACGCACATCGTGAGATTGACTCCGACTTGACGAAGCTTCTCGCTGCACGCGCATATTACCGCGTATATTATCCATATAGCGCCGCGGTCGCCCAGTTTCGTGAAAAAAAGCATCACTTTATCCATAGGTTCGGTCTTGACGCTCGCCTGCACCCAGTCGAGAAGCGATGAATCCATTTTTTTCAGACTTTGCAAACAGTGTTTCATTACGTCAACCTCAAAATATCACAAAATACGGATTTTTCAGCCTTTAGCCTGTATACGTAATTTTTTAATTTTATCACACTATTCACATTTTGTATCCACGCATATTATCGCCCGAATCTGCGGTGCGTATGGCCAATGAGCGATTATCGCGCCGTAGCGCGCCAAACGTGGGCTTTTGAATGGAGTGGCTATATATCAACAAAACCGGATGTCAATGGAAGTTACCGCCAAATGGACATACAAAGATTTCCTTAGTGTTCCGGTTCTGGACGAAGAGCCGCGCGCCGCGCCGGCGTCTCGTCCAGAACAC
>JAISYN010000017.1 GCA_031269915.1 Synergistaceae bacterium | reverse complement strand
CTTCCCCTCGCAACCCCTTCGGCGTGTTCGAGCATCTCGTCGAACCACGCGGTTTTTCCGTCAGGCGAGAGGAAAACATGCCGCGACAGAGCGCGATAGCTCCATCCGGCCCCCGCGTCGAAACGTTTCTGCGCGTAAGCCCGGAATTCGTCCATGGCCCAGCGTTCGCCCCCGTCGGTGCCAATGAATACCGCGTCCTCAGTGAAGAGGTCGAAATACGGCGCTCCATCCGCCTTTGAAGCGCGACGATGAAGCAAATCGAGCGTGCTGGAAACCTGTTCCTTGATGCAGTCCCGCATTTTCACCACTCCCCGTGAGGAACCGACGCGGGCGCGCCGCAAACAATGCCAGAAAACCTTTTTATTGATATAATGGGCAAACTGCAAGCGTAAATTTATGTATGCACAATATCGCTTAAAATTAATAATGTCAATAATGAATACACAATATCAGGTTTGTATATCAATGCGCGCTTATTGGCAAAAAATGAAAAGGGGATTGGCCATGACAGAGGAAAAGGAGAACAGCTCTAACGCGGTTCTGCGGCACGTTGTTGAAATGGTTGTCTCCGGGGAAGTACTTCCCACGGAGGTCTTATACGAGACCGCCATGGCCGCTTACACGGGGCTGAGCAGGACGCCGGTCCGGGAGGCGCTGTCAAGGCTCGTGAACGAGGGCTTCCTCAGCCAGACGAAGGGCAAGCGCGGGTACGTCGTCCCGCCGCTCACGCTGGCGGACATGCGCAACGTATATCACGCGAGGGAATGCGCCGAATCGAAGCTCGCTTATCTCGCGGCCGAGAAGGCGGTCAAGTCGGACGTGGAGGCGTTGACGCAGATAAACGAAGATGAGTCGGAAGCAAGCCCAAATTTCATTGCAGCCCCCCTATACACCAGGCGTGGCGAATCGTATTCGGCGGTCGGCGTGAACGTCAAGTTTCACATGAGCGTGGCGCATATCGCCGACAACAAATACCTGGAGAGGATTTATGAGATGATATACTGGCGGAGCCACCTATACACTCACTACATCATAAGCCGCTTGCGGATGCCGCCGGAAGTGGAGGAAATATTCGAGCTGCGGAGGCTGGAAAACACAGCCGCGAAAGAACACGCCGAGCTGACGGAGGCGATAGCGATGAGGGACGCCGACAAGGCAGCGGCGCTGACGTTGAAGCACCTTCACAGCACGACGTACTACACTATTGCGTTCAGGCATCCTGAGACGCTGGATTTTTCAGCGCCGATCGCCTAGCGGTTTCAGGGGGGCACATGACGACAAAATCCGCTGTTTTAAAAACCTTGCCGCTCTTCTTGGCCCTCACCTTGGCTCTCAGGGCGCTCACGGGCAGCCCCGCCGCGTTCGCGGTGGACGCGGACATCGGCAAGCTATTGATGAAATATTACGATGACGCGTGGGAGGTGCTAAAGACAGAAAAATCATTCAACACCGGCTACGGCCTTTACCAAAAAGACGAGGTCTATAAATCGCCGGCACGCATATACTATATATGGTCAGTCTCACAGGGAAACGACGAGGAATATTTCAATTCCCAGGTCATGGGCTATGCCTCCGCGTCGAACTTTGCGTTCCTAAACGACATCGCGGGCGGGCTTGCGCCTGGGATGCCGGTCAGCGCGGTGAAACAGTCATTCGCCAAAAACGACGGCTGGTTCATCGCCGAGGATGCCTCCACGTTGCTTGACAACGTAAAACCCATCCCCGGGGAGACAAAGATATTCTACAACGATGTCGCCGTGATGTCGTCCATCGCCGTCTCGTTCAAGAACGGCAAGGCGTGTTTCGTGGAATATTTTAGCGACGGCGACAGGAGCGAAGGCAAAGAGGTGTTGGAGAGCGGGGGCAAGTACGGCGCCGAAACGACCTGTGAAGACGCGTTCGTCCGGGCGATAGAGGACATGAAGCGCTACGAATGGCAAAGACCCTTCAACGAATGGGTTTGGAAGGCGAAGTCCGGCGGCATGGACATAATCTCCGGGGGCGGGCTCTCCATGAAGGGCGCTGGATCCGGCGATTTGCCGGGTGCGTACGGCGCGGTCTATCGCGCCTCAGACGAGCAGGGGGCGGTATCCGTAATGTTCGCCGACATACCGGGCGGCAAGGCACTGCCCGCCATCAGCGGCGGCTGGAGGGCGTTTGGGGGCGCGTCGGGCCCTTCGTACCCTGAATATGCCATAAACATCTCCAGGAAAAACGGCCGGGAAACGGTCTCCTTCAGGAAAAGCCTCGGTTCCGGGGAGGCATGGGCCATCGACTGCGGCCGGCCGGTCCCACACTATCGCGAATACAGGGGCGGGGCGGTAGCGGTGTTCAACGAGCGCGCTCAAAACGGGGGCAGCAGGCTCTGGCTCGTCGATATGGAGCGGTAATGCCAAGCCCTGTGAACAACAGAGGCGGCTTCCGCGTCCCCTTCGGAAATGCGGAAGCCGCCCCTGCTTGCTGACACGAGATCATGCTCGATGCTTATGCGCCCGGTACAATCGCTCATCATCCCGCAGTAGGCAGGAAGGGAACTTTTTTCCTCAGTATCTGGCCAACCGCGATTGCGGCCGCGAGTTTCAGCGTATCGCCGACCAGAAACGGAAG
>JAISYN010000096.1 GCA_031269915.1 Synergistaceae bacterium | reverse complement strand
TCGCGGTCTGTATGATGCCGGGACCCTGTTTATATTCAAGTGAAAAAGTACTTGTCGCGTCAGACATTGATATACACCTCTCCTACTTTGAAAATTATGTTGCCGGCGTTTGCCTCCATATCATCCAGCTTGGCCTTGTCCTCCGCGCTCATCAGGCCCGCCGCGCTCGTAGTCGCCGCGCCGTACGTCGTGTCGGTGTCCGAGCCCGGAATACCGAGCGCCGTTATATCGGCCTTGGCAACGGCCGTCACAGCCGTCACGTGCCCCAGAGCGTTCACGGTAATCTTGTACAGCCCGGACGCCCGCGCCGTCTCCGAGGGGTGCGTGTAGTTGTTGGCGTTCGCCTCCACGCCGTCCAGCTTGCCCTTGTCCGCGTCAGTGAAAGCATTGGTATCGGGGTTGGTCTCGTATTTCCCCTTGACTGAGGCCGGAGTTTCGGCTGTGGTTACTCCCTTCTGCTCCACCCATGCGCTATCCGTGGCGTCCCAGACATAAGCCGTAACGTCCGCTCCGCCGCCCATGTCGACATAGGCGTAATCACCGGCGCTTCCGGCGATGGCTTGCAACGCCGCCAGAGACAGAAACTCACCCCTGAAATGAGAACTCTCCAGACCGGCGAGCTTGCTCTTCTCAGCGCTCGTGAAATCATTGCTCGATAAGCCCTTGCCGCTGATTTTGTCTACCTTCGCGCCGACGGACTCTTGCAGCGCGCCGTCTGCGGATTGCCGAATTTCCGCTTCGGCGGCTATGGCTTCCGCGCGGGACTCGGCCTCCGCTTTTATCGCGTTTTTCACCGCGGCCGCGCTGGGGATAAATAACGCCGCTTGATCCGGTATATTTTCGATGTTCTGAGAGACGTTTACCTGTGAAAAGATCATCACAGTATCCCCTAACGTCGTTTTCCCCCCGCTTTTAAGACCTAGTATTTTTTCCATGTCACCTGATGTACACGTCGCCAACCTTGAAAATCGGGTTTATGGAGGGTAAATCCGCGAAAGCGGTCACTCCGTCCCCGATCTTGAGGTCTTTGGTCTCCGTGTTATATCCCGGCTCGCCTTCCTCAAGCGGGCGAGCCTGAGTCGCCCAATGCGCTGTGTCCCCTTTGTTAAAATTCATGATCCAGAGTTCATCTTTAAAAGTACTTGACGGTTCCTCAGCCACAGTCTTTCACCTCCTATATCGTCTGCGGCGTACCGCCGCGTATCCTGCCCGCGTAATCCTCCACAGCCATACCGGGATTGCCGCCGCATATCCTGCCCATATAATCTTCCTCGGTCATGGACGGATCGCCGCCCCGCAGATGGTTTGCCTTGCTCACGATTATGCTGAGAGGGTAGCCGAAAAGTATCTCCGTGACGGGATCAAAACCCAAAAGAACTGATGTACCGTCCGGAGCCGTTGGCCTCAGCATGTCCAAGAGCATTTTTTGAGCCATGAAAATCACAGCGGCTTGGAATGCCGTTGCCAACTGAACAATGTCCCCATCGTCTACGGCGTTCAGTCCAGCCCGGTTTATCAGCTCGCCGATAGATGCCGCCGCAAGAGTTCCCTGACGTTCGGCCTTGTTCGCCAAAAATTGGGAGGCAAGACCTACTATGTGCCCCTGCCTCCTTAAAGTTCCTTCGTCCCATTGATTTTGAGACATTACCTCCGATTCAGCGTTTACGGCGAACGGCTTAAAGTCGTTTCGCAAAATATCCGCCATTTCATCACTCCCTCATGTCAGGCGACGGAAGCCCAATGCCCTCTGCCCCAGCCAGCGAAAATTTCATTCTCAATTCCCCACGCAAGGAATTTAGAACCGAAGGGATCGGTAAAGAGATATTTGACTCTCACGCCGGCGGGTTTGAAGGAAATAAGACCGCGCTTCAAAACCTCTTTGAATATGCCGCTCCCGTCAATACCGATAACATACATGCTCATACTCATATCCTGATGATCCTCGACGGCAAGTATCGACTGATGCCGGAACACCGTATTCCAAGTCTCAGAGGCGTTCGGTATCGTCCCGTCCCAATTGTTCGCGGCTATTTTTGCCTTCACTAGATTGCGGTATATGTTGTCGGGGAGGGGATGAATACCTGAGTAGTTGAACGACTCGACCTCGCGCCGGGTGATACCGACCCATTCGCCTATCTCTTCGAGCTGTTTGCCCACGGCGCTGTCCACGTCGAACCGCCGGCCAATGTTATACGCGAAATTCTGTCCGTCCGCCGTTTCGCTCATTATGGATTTGAGGAGCGCCAGAAACTTCGGCCTTCTGTGCTGCCAAGGCACGAGTTTCAAGTAATCGTCCACGTCGACGGGCTCGTATTCCTGTGTCGTCGCGTTCGCCGCCGTATTCCAGACATTGGCCGCGATGCCCTTGGCCGTGCCCGCCTTGGCGTTCGCGGCTGTAAGCCACCTCATTTCGACTTCGGTGTGTTCCTTAACCCAATGTCCCTCCCCCCAACCAAAATTTTCCAAGCCCCACGCGAGCGCTTTAGCTTCAGGGTGCGGCGTTAAAACCGCTATCGCTATCGTCTCAACGCGCGCCTCGCCCTTCAATTCCTTCTTCATGGGTCAATCCAGATGGTCATATCGCCGGGTTTAAAGGTTATCGGCGTGTCGCCGGGATATATTGTGCGCGGATACAGGAGTTCTCCATAGAACAGGATGTTTCCCCCCGCGGGAGCGTCGAGGACAGCCCACCAAAGCGCCGTTCCCCACTCATCCCTGGCTAACGGAAATTGAATCGCGGAGTTGTTGCTCGTAAAGCCGGAATTGCCCGAGGAAGGTTCAGTACTTCCCGCTCCCTGCGTGCCGGCCCACGAGAGAAGCGATCTTGGTATCGCCGCGCGCTCATACCCCTCGCCGCTCAATTCCTCGGCGTCCGCGTCCTCCGCTATCCGCGTAGAGTACAAAGCGACGTACAGTGTAGTCGGCGGCGCATAGTTTTGTCCCCGGAAGATGAAATCGATCATCCTATTCTCAAGATAGTTGCTCATGCGGCCATGCTGAGCGCCGGGTACAGCCTGCGCCGTCTCCGCCATTTCCGCAATGGTCCCGGTCGCTCCCTGAATGTACTGCTGCTTTATCTCGCTGTAAATCTCGTCAATAGTCTTCACGCGCTTATCACCACCTTTTAAAGAGTCGTAACGATATCGATATCACCCGCTTCCAGTAATGCCACCTCATTGAAGGCGATATTCAGATTCACGGGCAAATACGGAGGATTGCGCATCATCTGCAATTCCAGCACCTCGAATCTCGGCTCGCCCGGAGCGGCAAAATTTGACGCGGCATTGGTGTCGGCAAGGTCTATCGGCAGATATAACTTTGACAACAGCACCGAATTTCCTATGCCAAGAGAGTTGACATACGCGACGAGGTTGGATTTCACTTTATCCTCGATATCCGCGCTATACCCTGACTTTATCTTCAAACGTATCATGATTTTCACGTCGACGACAGCAGGGCGGAAAAAACTTATTCTCGTAACGAGGCCATATCGATCCGTAATGGGAATCGTTATCGCCCCATACGTCCCGGTCCCCGGCGTCTTCTTTGCGCGTATCGCCTCCGTGATTTCCTGCGCGTCGCCGCCGTCGACAACAAGAGATATCGAGTGCGGCGGTATGCCGTTTGCGTCCGTGACGTTCGTATCGTTTTCGTACCCGCGCATCCGCGATACGCCATCGATATTCCATACCGCTCCGACGATGCCTTCAAACACAGAGAGAGAGGGAAGCGCGGTTGAATGCGTCTGTCGGAGCCTTAATTCCGCGTCCGATTCAACGGCAACCCCGGCAATCGCCGCTTCGGGATTCTCTACCGTCTGCCAGCCCCTCGTCGGCGTCGCGATTTTGCTTATTTCTCCGGGCTGTGCGCGAATTGCCCCGGCTTCCTGCGCCGTGGCGGTGACAAGTATTTCGCCTTCGTACGGAATCGTTACGCTTGGCGGCAGGTTCCATCTCTGTCCCGCGATATCCTCGACGATGCCGCCGATGATTTCAGTTCCGGCAACCCCGACGACGCGGACATCCGCGTAGCTTTTCGTAGCGCCCCGCCTGCGCAGCCCGTTAAGTTTCACCATGCGGGACAACCCCATGCCCTGAGCTGTCTGCGGCGAAAACCCCTGATACGCCGCCGAGGAAAACTGATACGCGTCGTACAGGCCGAGGGCGAAAATCTGGAGCATTTCACCCTCCTGAGAGTCCGCTTCGAGATACAAATCCGCTCCAAAGATTTCCCGCCATTTGCTTTTCAGGTCGTCCAGAATCTCATGATATTCGGGTATGTGTATGCCAGTCTCGTCGATATACGGTTTTATCGCCATCACAACGCCTCCTGAATCCTGACCTCGCCGTAAATCGTGCCTATTGTCGCTTCTACCGTGAGATTGCGCGTTTCGCCGTCGAACGCGCTGCGGTATTCGGTAATTCCGGTAACTCCTTGCGTCCTCAAAATCCTTCTCCTTATCGCCGAGTCGTATTTTGTCTTGGTATATTTGCCAAGTACCTGCGTGCGCCACGGAGTTCCTTCGGCGGTATCGTTGAACCATTCGCCGGCGAAGAGCTTGAGACGCGTCATAACGGCCTGCAATACCGTCCCGGGGGAATCGCGGAGATAGTCCGCCGATCCATGTCCCATTTGAAAATCCCAGTCGTTGGTCAACCGTCTGTATCTCATAAGGGCTCGCCTCCACAAAAAAACCGCCCTTGCGGGGCGGC
>JAISYN010000343.1 GCA_031269915.1 Synergistaceae bacterium | reverse complement strand
CAAAAGCAGAAAGCGATATTTGGTTCCGTGACGTTGAGCAACCTTTTATAGCTCAGTGTCTTTCGCGTTCATTAGATTTCTGACGCCCCTTGATGACCAATAATTTTTAGCTACACCCTCCCCGCTGATGGGATTCAATACGAGCGCGGAGCCGTCGTGTTTCCTCGCGACGGCTATGCCGTATATCCGTGATTCGTCTCCATCGGTGCGGTATTCTCGGTATGTGCTGAATCTTTTCCGAAGCGTTTCAATGGATTCCTTGCGGTATTCCTCGGCGGAAAACGTCTTGATGGGCGTATTGTCCGATTTTTCCTCGATTTGCTCCCGCTGTTCATCCTCGGAGGGGAACAAACTGTGCTGACGGTCATCCGTTTTGCTGGGCCGTCTTCTTCTGGAACGGGCGGGTTTTTCGGTCTGGTTCGCGGGTTGCGCCGTCCTCCGCGCCGCGCTGAAAAATTCCTCGCCCGTGAGGCGCGATGGTTCTTTGACACGCTGCTCGGCCTGTTCGGAAAGATCAGGGGAAGCGGATGCCGGACGCTCCGTCCCCCCTGTGGCGTGCGATTCGCCTTGTACAGCGCCGCTTAAAACGGCGCTTCCATCAGTTCTTCCGCTTCTTCCTCCGTCAAGTCCCGTTCCTTCAGATAGCCCCCGCGCGTCGGCGGGGTGAAGATCAGCTCCCTCGTCACTATTTCCTCGGCCTGCGCTTTCAGGTTCTCCATGCGGCCTATCCACTCCAGCGGGTTCGTGTTCTTGAGTTCCTCCGGTATCGGGTTTTTCTTCAAGGCTTCCTCCATGAAGCTCTCCACTCGCCGGGCCGCCGTCTCGTCTATCTCCGCGAGATGGCTGTCCAACTGCCCCCGTATCTCCAGCAGGCTGTACAGGTACTTGTCGTTGTCCCGTAGGTGCCTGAACCTCATCAGGCCGTACTTGCCCAGAGGTCTCTCCGCGTCCTCTCCCAGCGTCAGCGCGGGTATCAGGTAATCCCCGGCCTGCACGTATTCCAATTCCGTCACGTGAATCTCTCCTTTCGTTTCGCTGCTGAATCCACCTGTCGTAGTTTCTGACGGTGCGCTCGATGTCCCTCAGTACCCGCTCCGAAATTTCGACCGCCGCGAGGCCGAGTTCCAATACTTTTTCGTCCGTGTCATACCTGGAAATGTCTGTAAACGCTTCTTTCAACGGCTCCGTTTGGAGCCCGCAGCGCGACATTATACAGTAAACGGCGCTTTTCGCCAGGGTCTCCTTGAATTTTTCATCGCTGGCGGCGTGATCCGCGGCGTAATCTTCCGCAAGGCGCTTTACGATCCCCGTTATCTGGGTTTCCACGCCGGGGTCGTCGAAGCCGTAGGCCATGCCCAACATCTTCCTGACGTGTGGGGCGTGTTCCCGCCCCATTCGCCAGATGTACGGAGTATCCGCTTTGGAACGGGACTGAACCGTGTCCTGGATGTCGAAAACGTACTTGAGCGAGGGTTTTTTCGGGTTCGTCCTGTCGATAAGGGCTATCCCTTTCGAGCCCCGTTTAACCCATCTGTCCATGCGCCCGTTCCAAAAGTCCATTGCGGCGCAGGCAACGGCGTCCGGCCTTTGGGCGTGAATGAGCATCTGATCCACGAACGAGTATTTGTACATCTTCGCGGCTGAATCGAGGAATGATGCCCAATCGCCGGGGCTTTTCGTCACATCGGAGAGATGGGAGGCGAACGTCTCCGCCGTCTTCCTCACCTTTGGCCTTATCTCCGCGTTTTCGTCGAATAAATACCTGAAATCCATAAAATCACCTTCTTTGTTTGCTTTTTTCCTTGCCTGCCCATGATCCTGACTGGCATTGACACGCGCCGTCTCATTCGGCGGCTCTCTGGCCATCTGGAAGAAAACGCCATTTTCAGTTTTCATATTCGAGGATGTTGGGGCAGGAATACTCACAGCCTCTTTTCTCGCATTTACCGTGAGTATTCTGTCGAACACGCCCTTTATCTCGTCGTTCAGCTTCACGCCGGTATTTCCGCGTATCGCGTCGTAGAACCGGACGAGGCACCGCCTGAACATCTCGAACGCGCGGCGCAGAGCAGGAGACGGCGCGTCGCCGGTCATGGCGTACTCAATGGCGGCATCCGCGAACTTCTCGTGATCGCCGAAATCCCTGACCGCTTTCCAGTCGGCTTGAAGCTGTTCGTCATGGGGAAATGCTTCCGCTTGCCGTTCCAGCAGCCAGCGGAACAGATGCCCCATCTCGTGAATCGTGGTCGTCGCGTCGGAACGCGGGGTGAGAGTTATCGTGATGTCGTTCGGGTTGGTGAAGTCTATGGCTCCGCGCGGTTGCGCTTCCGTCAATGTTTCCCGCCGTTTCTGGTAATACTCCACGGATTCCCCGAGAGCGTCCATCATCCATAACGCCGGTGTGTTTCCAGATTTTGGCCCTTTCGCCGTGATGACGTTGCCCCTGCGCGTCACGTCGGTGAAGTATTTTTCAACGTCCTCCATATACGCAGGTGTTTTAGCGTTGTTCTGCCAGCCTTTTGATGTCTGTTGCCCCTCCCCGCTGCCGCTGCCCTCGTAAATCTGGAAATACGCCGCCCCGTCCGGTTTTATCGCCTTCGCCGCCTGCCGTATCACCTCAAGACGGATTTCAGGCTCCGCTATGACGTTCAGCACGTTGCTTATGGTTGCCGTGTCCGTCCCCTTTTTCAGCTCGCCGAATACCGCGCGGTTGAATTTTTCGTCCCTGTTGAACGGGTCAAAGACCAGGTT
>JAISYN010000254.1 GCA_031269915.1 Synergistaceae bacterium | reverse complement strand
GCTGCAGATCGAGGGAATCATTAAAATCAAGATGGAGGCGCTCTGCATTGACAGCACGTCAGCTAAGGTTCATCCGAACGCCGCAGGCGCGTTAAAAAAACCGGAAAGCGGGCAGCTGGAAGATCGCGCGGAGGACTCACGGCAAAAATTCATATGGTATCCGCATCTGACCGTTCGGCTGTGATATTTTCGCCCTCAGAGGGCAGTGCGCACGACGCGCCTGAAGGAATAACTGCTGTGCGGTCCGCTGCAGGCTGACGGCAGTGCGGCTTTACTGATGGACAGGGCTATTGATACAGTTACTAGTATGAACAGGCTCTGGTTAGGGATCAAATAAAACATCTATCCGCATATCAATTGTTACATTTATTTCTTTAATCATTGTCAAGGGGTCTGCGAGACACCTCCGGCCTGAGGCGTCTCGCCGCTTAGTTCCGCGTCCGAAATTTTAACGTAACTCCCCTATCATAATTTCTATAAGGCGCAAAGCCTCGATCAGGCAGCCCTCCGCTTTTGGGAACGAAATACGGCCTTTCTTACCTCAGACGCAGCGAGAGGCATCAGGGAAAGCGCTGTCACGACGCCCCACTCCTGAGCGTTCATCTGGGTCAGTTTGAAGGCGCCGGAGAGGACAGGGACGAGCATCACGGCCAGAACGGACAGCGTGGAGACGACGACCGCTTTGACCATATAAGGGCTGCTCAGGAAACCTGCTTTGAACAGCGAGATGTTCGACCTGACGTTCATTGCGTGAACGAGCTGTGACAGGGCCAATACCGAAAAACACATCGTTTTGCCCAGTGCCGGGGTGTCCGAAAAGAACCCGCTTCTCGCTCCGATGCAATAGGCAGCGAGCGCGAGTACGCCGATCAACGCGCCTTCCGCGGCTGCCAGCACCCCGACTCCGCCAGAGAAAAGGCTCTCCTCCTTTTTCCGCGGCCGCCTGTCCATGATTCCGGGCTCGATCGTCTCCATCCCGAGCGCCAGCGCCGGGAAGCTGTCAGTCACTAAGTTTATCCAGAGAATCTGTATCGGAAGAAGCGGGGACTCCCTCCACAGGAGCATCGCGGTAAAAACCGTGATTATCTCGCCCAGATTGCAGGACAAAAGGAAGCGGACAGCCTTGCGGATATTGTCATAAATCCCCCGGCCTTCCCTTACCGCCGAAACTATCGTCGCAAAGTTGTCGTCGGTGAGGATCATGTCGGAAGCCCCCTTTGCCACGTCGGTGCCGGTTATGCCCATAGCGCAGCCTATATCGGCGGCTTTGAGGGCGGGGGCGTCGTTCACGCCGTCCCCTGTCATGGCGACTATCTGATTTTTTTTCTGCCACGCTTTCACAATGCGTATTTTGTCCGACGGCGACACTCTCGCGTATACGCTGTAACGCTCCACATTTTCGTCGAGCTGTTCGTCCGTCATAGCCGCAAGCTGCCTCCCCGTCAGGGCTTCGCTGCCGTGCCCCAGGATCCCAAGCTGTTTTGCTATCGCGGATGCTGTGACGACGTGATCTCCCGTTATCATGACGGTCTTTATACCGGCCCTGACGCACTCCCCGATCGAATCTCTGACCTCCGCGCGCGGCGGGTCGATCATTCCGACGAGACCGACGAGCTCGAGTCCGGCCTCAAGGTCGTCGGGTTCGCACTTTTCCGGAAGCGCGGCGATTTCCTTGCGTCCGATGGCAAGCACCCTGAGCGCTTCGGCGCTCATTGCGTCCCCGGCTACGGAAGCCGCGGCGATATCGCCGGAAATACACTTCGAGTAGAGTACATCGGGAGCCCCTTTGACTATGACCGTATATTTCCCGTCTATCATGTTTATGGTAGTCATCAGCTTCCTGTCGGAGTCGAACGGTATTTCGCCGACCCTCGGGCACTCGGACGACAGCCTGTCCTTCGTAATGCCGGCGTGCATGGCGGCCGCCGCTATGGAAGTCTCAGTGGGATCTCCGATATGTTTTTCTCGGCCGTCCTCGATTTCGACTGTTCCGTCGGAGCACAGCGCGCCGAGTTTAAGGATATACTCAGTCTTTTCGCCGGGATTTTTGCCGGGTTTATCAGGGTCGATGGATATGACCGCGCCGCCCGCGAATATCCTGACCAGCGTCATCCTGTTCTGCGTCAGCGTGCCGGTCTTGTCCGAACAGATAACGGTCGTGCTCCCAAGTGTCTCCACCGCCGGCAGTCTCCTGATTATCGCGTTTTTCATGACCATCCTGCGGACCCCGATCGCAAGGACGATGGTAACTATCGCCGGCAGGCCTTCCGGGATGGCGGCGACGGCGAGGGATACCGAAGTCATGAACATTTCAGCAATCTGGAGCCCGTTCATGACGCCCGCGAAAAATATGACCGCGCAGATCAAAAGAGCCGTCACGCCCAGGTATTTCCCCAGCTGGGCGAGCTTTTTCTGCAAAGGGGTATCCCCATCCTCCTCGGAAGCTATCATCGAGGCTATTTTCCCCATCTCGGTGCTCATTCCGGTGGCGACGGCTATGGCGGCTCCCCTGCCGTAGGTGACGGAGTTTCCCGCATAGAGCATGTTTGTACGTTCCGCCAAAAGAGCCGATTCCGGGACTATATCCTGGGCGTTTTTGTCCACCGGCAGCGACTCGCCGGTAAGAGCCGACTCGCTGCTTTTCAGGGAAGCGGATTCCATCAGCCTGCAGTCGGCCGGTATCATGTCGCCGGCTTCGAGCAGGAGCACATCCCCCGGCACGACGTCCGCCGACGGGATTATTTTGAGGGTCCCTCCGCGGCGCACCTTGACCTGAGGCGCGGACATTTTCTTTAACGCCTCGAGCGCGGCTTCCGCCCTGCTCTCCTGCATCACTCCCAGGATGCCGTTTACGAGGATTATCAGCACTATCACCACCGGCTCTATCCACTCGGCCTCCTGCCCTTTCGACGCGTGGTACAAGCTCAAAGCGAACGAGATGCCCGCCGCGATGAACAATATGATGATCATCATGTCCTTGAGCTGGTCGATGAAGCGCTCCAAAAACGTCCTTGGCGGCTTTTCATCGAGCTTGTTGGGGCCGTATTTCTCAAGCCTCTCCACCGCCGCTGTTTCCGGCAAGCCTGCCGCGATGCCGACCTCGAAAGCCTTTGTGACGGCGCTGGCCGGTTCCGCGTACCAATTTCTCCCAGTCATTTTATTTCCTCCCGTAAAATTGAGGGTGTCGCTTAAAATGATTATTTTATCATTCCAGGCCTAAATGAAAACCCCCGGTACCTGCTCTTGAAACGCCGCCGCCTGAGCGGCGCTCATTTTCCACCGCGCGCACTCCCCGCAGTTCATATACTATCAGCCCTTTGCCGATATCATATCGTTAAATCGTTCTATTATTACACTCTACGGAATAAAAACTTAAAGGCAGCAGGAGACAAAATGCCCGGGCGTCGATTCCAGCAAAGGCGGTTCCTGTTCCCTGCACCTGCCGCAGGCATAGATACATCGCTGTACAAAGCGGCATTCGTCGGGTGGGTCGATGGGTGAAGATATTTCTCCCTTCAGCAAAATTCGTTCCGTTTTTTTCAAATCCGGAGTCGGGATAGCTGAAAGCAGTGCTTTGGTGTACGGATGAACCGGGTTTCTGAAAAGCTCCTCCGTAGGGGCTTTTTCGACCAACCGGCCCAGATACATTACTGCGATGTCATCAGCAAAGCAGTTTACAACAGACAAATCGTGCGTGATAAACAGGTAGCTCAATCCCATTTCCTGCTGCAGCGTCTTCAGGAGGTTCAATATCTGCGCTTGTATCGAAACATCCAGGGCCGAAACTGGTTCGTCGCACACGATAAACTTCGGGTTCAACGCCAAAGCCCTGGCTGCTCCGATGCGCTGTCTCCTCCCGCCATCCAGTTCATGCGGATAACTATTTACAAATCGCTGTGCGAGGCCAACTGTATCCATCAGTCCGTATACGCGGCTCGCAATATTCGCCGCGCCTTTGATCAGTTT
>JAISYN010000214.1 GCA_031269915.1 Synergistaceae bacterium | reverse complement strand
ATATACGAGGCCGGGACGTTCGTCGCTCCCGGGGGGCTTTGCACAATGGGATACGGGCCATCTGCGGCCTTGGGGGTAAAAATAGCCTGCCCCGGCCGCAAAGTCGTCGCTCTCGTAGGCGACGGCGGAATGGGGGCGAATGTATCCCCATTCGCGACCGCCGCCGCGGAGGGCATAGCTGTCGTATGGATAGTGATGAACAACCTCGCTTTCGGAACCATAGCGGGTTTGGAGCGCCAGCACTACGATCACCAATTCGGGACTATTTTTACAAAGGACGGCGAGCCTTATTCGCCCAATTTCGCCGCCATAGGCGAGGCGTATGGGATAAAAGGTTATAAGGTGGAGCGGGCCGAGGACTTCAAACCAATCGTCGAAGAGGCGCTTGATTCCGACAAACCCTGCGTCATAGATGTCCGCATGGAAAATGCGCCGGTGGTCACATGGGGCTGCTGGAATATCAACGATATTTACCGCAAGCGGGGCGACGACGGCAAACCGTGGAGAGCGTGGGCTTTTGAACGGGAGATTACCCCCTGGTATATGCCGGAGGTTTTGAAGGAGAAAAACAAAAGCTGAATAGTGCGCAGGGAGATTGCTCCCTGCCGGGCCTGGCAACGCCCAGGGTTTTTATCACATGGTTTGAAGATTTGCGTAAAACTGGAGATGGTATGAATGGCCGCGAAAGATATATCGCCCGATCAGCTTAAAATGCTCGAAGAAATTTTCTCAAGAGCGCGGGCGGCGGAGAGGACAATCGAAAATTACTCACAGGATCGCGTGGACAGGATGTGCCGCGCCGTGGCATGGGCCGCGGGCAATTCGCGGACATTCGAAAAGCTCTGCTGGATGGGGGTGGACGAGAGCGGAGCGGGCGACAGGGCCGGAAGGTACGGCAAACGCCATAAGATATTGGGCGTGCTCAGGGACGCGCTCAGGCAGAAGAGCGTCGGGCTCGTCGAGTACATACCGGAGAAGGGCATTTCGAAGTACGCGAAACCGGTGGGCGTGATAACTTCGCTGATCCCGATGACCAACCCCGAACTCACCCCTATAGTAACCGCCATATATGCCCTGAAGGCGCGCGACGTGGTGGTTTTTTCCCCCCACCCCCGCACCAAGCGCACGACTTTTGAGGTCGTGAGGTACATGAGGGAGGCGTTGAAGACGATTGGAGAGCCGGAAGATTTCCTCCAGTGCATAGAGAGTCCGAACATGGCGGTAGTCAACGAATCGATGAAGATGTGCGACCTCATCATGGCCACAGGAGGCCCGGCGATGACGAAAGCGGCCCACAGTTCCGGCAAACCCGCTTACTGCTCCGGCGCAGGCAACGCGACGATGATATTCGACGAGACGGCCGACCCTGAGATTGCGGCAAGGAATACGCGCATAAGCAAGACCTCCGATTTCGGATCGGGCTGTTCGGCCGACGGCAATCTGATAATCTACGGCGGGCTGTACGACAAAGTGGTAAAAGCCCTGATAAATGAAGGCGGTTACTTGGCGAGCGGCGAGCAGCGGGAGAAATTGAAAGCCGCGATGTGGGATTCGGAAGGTCATCGTATCGTGGAAACCGTGGCCGTGTCGCCGCAGAAGTTGGCACAAGCGGCGGGATTTGAAATACCCGGCGACCGCAAATTCATAATGGTGGTCGGAAACGGCATAGGCAAAGAATATAAATTTTCCGGCGAAAAACTCACGACGCTTTTGGCGCTCTATCGTTACGAAGGGGATTTCGATGACGCACTCGCGATGATGGACGAAATATACAAGGTTGGCGGAAGGGGCCATAGTTGCGGAATATACAGCCATGACGACGCCCATATAGAAGCGCTCGCCTTCCGTGCGCCGGTGACCAGGATAATGGTGCGGCAGCCGCAGTCGAAGGCAAACGCGGGAAGCGCGGAAAACGGAATGCCCATGACGTCGAGCATGGGATGCGGCGTTTGGGGAGGGAACCAGGTTTCGGACAATATCGACCTGAAATACTACATGCAGACCACCCACGTGGCGCTCCCCATAATGGCAGACCAGCCGGACGAATCCACCCTTTTCGGGGAGTTTTACGACCCGGATGTCAGGAGAGAAAATGCCTGAGCAGCCGGGTATATAAAAACGCGCCGGCGGCGAAAAATAAAAGGAGGCTGGCCTGTGAAGGTATTGAAATGGCTTGACGAATATTTGGAAGAATCACTCCTCGTCATGCTGCTCGTTTTGATCAGCGTGGTCATGATAGCTCAGGTATTCGCTAGATATGTACTCAACAACTCCATGTCCTGGCCCGAGGAGTTTTGCCGCTATTGCTATGTGTGGTCCGTATTTCTCTCTCTGAGCTTTACCATAAAAAAGCGGTCCATGTTACGCGTGGGTGTTGTGATGGATTTGTTCCCGGCGAAGATCCAAAGTTCCGTGAGAATATTTTGCGATCTTGTCATGTTCGTCCTGTTCGTCGTATTTTTCCAACACGCTTTTGCGGTGGTCGGAAACATTAAAAACGTGACCCGCGAAATATCGTCGGCGATGCGAGTGCCGATGTGGATTGTGTACTTCTGCACCATCGTCGGATTTGGGCTTTCGATAATCAGGGCTCTTCAGGCGATTATATCCGACATCCGTAATTTCAACGTAAAAGCGGAAAGCACCCATGATGCGACACTGAAAGAAGCGCAGGCGGAAGCCGAACTCGCCGCTCAGGACGACGCGTCGCATATCTGACGGCAGACAGGGGCGATTGATATGTCAGGATTGATATTTCTGGTATTGGGAGTGACGCTGATCATTGGAATGCCGATCGCCATCGGCATGGTGGTGAGCGCTCTCACGCCTCTTCTGCTGGGCAGCGGCGCGGGAAGTTCCATAAACCAGCTCATAACGAACAGCTTTTCCGGCGCGGATACGACGCCAATCATAGCGGTTCCTCTTTTCATCCTCGCTGGAGTCATAATGGCCGAGGGCGGTATTTCGAGGAAGCTGTTCAGCGTGTTTGCTTACTTCGTCGGCGGTCTGACAGGCGGACTTCCCTGCGCGGTCATACTGACGTGCCTGTTCTACGGTGCCATCTCCGGTTCGGGCCCGGCGACCACGGCGGCCGTCGGCGCCATGGCCATCCCATTTCTCGTCGAACTGGGGTATGACAGGGTGTTTTGCGCCGGCATGGTGGCGACCTCCGGCGGACTCGGCGTGATAATACCGCCATCCATTCCGTTCGTGCTGTATTCGCTCGCCACCGGCGTATCCACAAGCGCGCTGTTTATCGGCGGAGTGCTACCGGGTATTTTGATCGGGATATTTTTGATGTTTTATGCCGTCTATTATTGCAAAAAACATGGAGAGGACAGGCGAAAAATAAACGAAAAACTCATGGAGCTTCGGAAGCATGGTTTTTTGAGCCTTCTCAAGGACAGCGCTCCCGCGCTGATGTCGCCGGTCATAGTGCTGGGCGGCATATACGGCGGGGTTGTGACGCCCACCGAGGCGGCGTGCATCTCGGTGTTCTATTCGCTCATAGTTTCGATTTTCTTTTACCGCACCATGTCGTATAAATCCGTGATCCCATGTCTGAGGGGAGCGGTGAAAACATACGCTCCGCTCTGCTTCCTCCTGGCTTTCGCCACGGCGTTCGGGCGAGTACTCACCCTCCTGAAAGCCCCGGCTGTCATTTCGGCCTTCATACTGGGCAACTTCACGTCGTCGGCGGCAGTCGTGGGGATAATAGTCGTAATTTTCCTTCTCATGGGGATGGTCATGGATACGGGGCCGGCGATAGTCATACTGGCTCCGATCCTGCTTCCGGTCGTGCGGGCTCTCGGAGTGCATCCGGTGCATTTTGGCGTGATAATGGTATGCTGCCTCTCCATAGGGCTTGTGACCCCGCCGTTCGGACTGGACCTGTTTGTCGCGAGCACCCTCTGCGAGCGGCCCCCGATGACGGTGGCGAAGATGGCCGTCCCCTTCATTCTGGCTTTCGCCGTGGCGCTGGCGGCAATCACTTATTTTCCCTGGCTTTCCCTCGCGCTTCTTTAGAAAGGCATGATAATTTGCCCAAAATGCAACAAAACAATATATAAGGAGGGTTTTAGCAATGAAAAAGTTAATTTTTGCGCTGATAGTGTCTCTCTCGTTCTCCTTCCTCGCCGCCGGAATCTCTTTGGCGGCCGGGCCGTATGACTCTCTCGCCCCGGTGAACCTGAGATACGGCAACGGCGCCGCGTTGGGCGCGGCCGGTGATCTCTGGGGGATTGCGTTCTGCAAATACGTGGAGGAAATAACGAACAAAAAGATAACCGTGGATTATTTCGGCAACAGCCAGTTGGGCGTCGATAACGAGCTTCAGACCCAGATGCAGGCCGGAGACATTGATATAGTGTCCTGCCAGCCCGGGCAGACGACCACGTTCGTGCCAGCGGTGGCGGTTTACGACCTGCCGCTCGCGTTCGCCAAGTATGACGCCGCGGCTATCGGCAAGGCGCTCAACGATTCGCCGTTCACGAAGATGATAAACGATAAATACGGCGAATCCAAGATGGTCTGCCTTGGTGTGCTCCAGGGCGCGACGTTCAGGGTGATGACCTCTAACGTGAAGATAACGAAATTGGACGACTTCAAGGGAATAAAGATACGCACGATGAACTCGCCGAACCATCTTCTGTTCTGGGAGAGCTTGGGGGCAAACCCGACGCCGCTGCCGTTCACCGAGCTTTACATGAGCTTGCAGCAAGGCGTGGTACAGGCGCAAGAGAATGCCAACGACACGAACCTGAGTTCCAATTTCCATGAAGTCCAGAAATACCTCGTAAACATCAAGCAGTTGCTTTACATGAATCAATTCCTGATGAACAAGGCGAAGTTCGAGTCGCTCGATCCGGCTTATCAGGACGCGATCAGGGAAGCGGTAGCGAAGGCCACCGCGGAGATCGCGCCCCAGCTCACTGCCATCGACAGCGAAAACCGGGACAAACTGGTGGCGGGCGGCATGGAGGAACTGAATTTCGACGACAAGTTTTACGACGATGTCATCAAAGCGTCCCAGCCGGTTTACGATGAAATAAGGAAGCAGATCGGCGGCGAGATCGTGGACGCTCTCCTCGATGCCCTCGAAGGCAAATAGCGGAGGAATAAAAGGCACAAGATGTTTAACACTACGACCTCGACAAAGCTCTTCGGCTTGATGGGCAAACCGCTCGGCCAGAGCGCCGCCCCTTATATGCACAACAGCGTTTACCAGAAACTGGGAATAGACGCGCTGTACATACCCATCGAGATGGATATGGCCGATCTGGGGCCGGCCATAACGAACATGACGAAACTGCGCTTCGCCGGGACGGGCGTGACGATGCCTTTTAAGACTCAAGCCCATAAATTTCTGGACGGTCTTGCCGATTCGGCTTTGTTCACCGAGGTCGTGAACACGATAGAGATAACCGCGGACGGAAAAAAGATAGGGCACAACACGGACGGAATTGGTTTTGTCCTGTCGCTGGAAAATCAGTTGGGATTGTCCATACCGGAGCACAGATACCTGCTCCTGGGCGCCGGGGGCGCGGGCACGGCGATTGCCTGCGCCCTGGCGACGAAAGGGGCCAAAACGATACGTTCGCTCTGCATCGCTCAGGATTATTTCTGCGCGGAGACACTTTTCGCTAAAGTAGAGCCTCACTTCCCCGGCGTTTGCGAGATAGCTGAGATGACGGACGCTTCCATACGGAGTTCGCTTCGTGAGTTCGACGTGGTAATACACGCCACGAAGGTCGGCATGTACCCAAACTGCGATGAAATTCTTTTCGACCCGGATTTTCTCGCGCCAGACAACATCGTTTGCGACGTCGTGTACGTTCCGGTCGAGACAAAGTTGTTGCAGGAAGCCGCGAAAAAGGGTTGCCGGATTCTTCCCGGCCTCTGGATGAACGTCAATCAAGCCGCCGAACAGATGAAGATATGGCTGGGGCTGGATAACCCGCCGCTGGATTTCATGTACGAGGGCAGCGCGAATTTTCTGGCTTCACAGGGTAAATTGAGGGCTTGATGTAATCCATATCGAGCATGAACATCATTAGATCAAAGACCAAACTGGAGGGCAAAAATAAATCGCCTTCCGGTTTTTTAGTGCCAAAATCATTGCCGTTTATTTTCAATTTCCCTTATCCCGTTCAAGATTTCCTCATGGGAAAGGCCGTCAAATATCTTTCCGCGCTCAAAAGTGTAATTTCCCTCGCCTCTGTCAAATTGCCTGATAAAATACGCCGTGCCTGTCGCTCCTAGCTCTTTTGCAAGAGCCGCAAG
>JAISYN010000176.1 GCA_031269915.1 Synergistaceae bacterium | reverse complement strand
CGAAACCCAGCGCGACGATTTACACAATCAGGAGCCCGAGGTCAAAAGGTTTTAACGGAGGTATTCACCCGCCGTGCGGATAGGCGTCACTTGCGTTCTCCCGTCGCATCGTTCCACGGTATCTCGCAGTAGCTCCACGGGGTCACCAGCATGAAGCGCGTCTCTATGCCGCGCTTGCGCAGCGCGCTTAAATGAGGCACGTACGAGAACACATCGCCTATCACCCACGTATCGGAGATCACCCACGCCCGTTTACACACGTCGCCGGCAAAGAGCGCAGTATGATCCACCATCATGCGCAGGCCTTCGTCCAATATTATGGGGCCTACGGACAATATCAGAACGTCCTCCATTTTCGGCGCGCCCTTGAGTATTGGAAGGATGTCCGCGTAGGAACCAGCCCACTCGACACGAGAGAAAAGATAATCCAAATCGGCGGAAAGAGGGTGCTCCCCTGACGCGACATCGGCCGAATCGACAATGTAGTCCGCGGACACCACTGACATAAGCCATGTCTGAATTTCCTGAATGACCATCGTGACATAGCTCGGAACATTGGAACCTGACATAGCGTCAAGCAGGTCGCCCACCATCCACAAATCTCGAGAGTCGCTCATGATTATCCCACCCTTCTTTTCATGCAGTTAATTTTCAGAGCATACCACATAAAGCGTTTTTTTTCTTTATCGGAAAATAAAATCGTACAGATCATGGTCTATAGCCGAAATGAACATATATAATACGTTATGTATCGGCCACGGCACGACACAATACAGGAAATGCAAGTTTAAGTAGAAATTGTTATTTCTGGAGGAATTGTATTGCCATATCGAACGACGAACACCGACAACTTCATACGGTTTCTCGGAACAGCCGGAACACGTTTCATAATGTTGTCGCAAAGAAGGTCGTCGGGAGGAATATGGTTCTCTTACGGAAGCGCGAGAGGCGTCATAGACCCGGGCCCGGGAAGCCTCGTCAGAATATGCGAAGCGGGGCCTCCCCTGTCGCCCATGGACATAAACGCCATAATAGTCACTCATAGGCATATCGATCACAGTTCGGACGTGAACGCTCTCGCTGAGGGCATGACTCTCATGGCGCGCGCTCCGAAGGGACTCGTCCTGCTTACGCGGGACTGTATGGAAAACGGGGATGGCGTCCTGATGCGCTACCTGTGCGGCAAGATAAAATCCATAGCCTTCCATGAGGACGGAGCGGCGGTATCGCTTTCCGACGGAACGACCGTCGAATCGGTGGCGCATTCACACCACGGAGTTCAGTGCTACGGCCTGATATTCAGAAAAGACAGTCTGCCGGCGTGGGGAGTGATAAGCGACACCGCGCCTCTGCCGCACTTCACCGAACGCTACGCGGAGTGCGAATTGCTCGTGATCAACACGACGCTCATGTACCCCCGCGCCCGGCTCGATCACATGGCTGTGACGGACGTGGAATCGCTGCTCGAATTCCTGCGCCCCAAAACCGCCGTACTCACTCACATGGGCAACGATCTGCTCGACCGGGGAGGCGAATATATATCGAAACAGCTCTCCTCCGAAAGGACAAAAGTAATCGCCGCCGTCGACGGACTTACGCTGAACCTGGAAGAGCAGCCGGGGAACCGGTGACAGCGCGGGACGCCCGCAAACCCTACGGCGATTTATAAAGTTTGATCAGAAGCAGGGCCGTCACAATGAGGTTCATGTTCAGAGAGTGGCGCTCCATGTACCAGGATTTTCTGCGATTGAAGCCTGAAAAGGCTTTACCCGCGCGGGACGCTAAATCTCCGACGCCGGGAATCAGGGCGGGCGTCGATCTTCTGTAAATTTCGTATTCTTCTCCGAAGCGCTTGCTGAGAAATTGTTCCTCGTACGGAATTATCGTTATCGAATAGAGAGCGAAGTAGACGGCGGCGAAGGCGGCCACCATCGGCCATCCCGTCATCAGCGCCCAGCCGAGGCCCATAAGTCCGTTTCCGGCATAGAGGGGATTGCGCACCCAGGCGTAAGGTCCCCATGTCACCAGTTGCGGCGCGTCGAGCGACAACGTCCTGTACTTCTGAATGACTCCGGCGGCCCAGAACCTGAGGCACTGCCCCGCCAAAAGGATCGGGACGGCCGCGCAAAACCTGAGCCGCGAAAACGAGACGGGCAATACCAATACGGCCGCCACAAAAACCCCCCACACCAGCCCGCGGTACTTGAAAAGAATTCCTTTCAATCCGCTCCGCTCCCGCTGCCGCCCGTGCCCTTCGGTTTGGCGTCGTCTCTGGACATTATCTGATTCGCGAGTTTCCAGCCTATGCGCCGCAACGCCACTATCGCGCCAAGGAATATTCCCGTATACTCCGTCATGAAACGCCAGCCTATGCCCAGTATGCCGGCCACGTTCCACGGCACGAACAGACTGAAAACAAGCGCCGCGCCGCCCTCGGCGGCTCCGCTTCCCCCGGGAGTCGGGATGAAGTACAGCAGAAACAGGAACAACGCCTGAACAAGCACGCATTCCGGGTATGAAACAGGTAAACCCAAAGCCCATATCATGCAGGGCATCACGGACAACTGAAACACTATCTGCACAAACGCCACAAAAACACACGGCAGGAAATACCGTCTCCCCGTCGTAAGGAAAGCCCTGACATTCTCATTGTAAGTGTCTATCTCCCGCATCGCCCGCTTCAGAAGACTGGCTTCCCATTCGGCCTTCAAGAGGCCGACGCGCCTTAAAAGATTTATTATCCGGGCGGCGAGACGTTTTACAAGCACGGGCTTCACTATACTCACTATCAGGGAGAGCCATATCGCGAGTATAAAAATGACGACGTAGAAGACGAAACCGCGGACGCCCCACCCCATTTTGGGCAGATCGCCCCTTATCATTATGGCGAAAGGTATCATCATGCCGAGTATCAGCATTATCAAAACGGTTCGTATTATCGTTATGGCGACGGATTTCCCCACGCTAATGCCGTGCTGATACATGACGTACATCTGCAAGGGGCCGCCCCCGCTCTGCATGGGGGTTATAGCCGCGCCGAAATAATTTATCCAGGTCAGCTCCATGGAAGTCAAAAATGTGACACTTTCCCCGGCCGCGCGGATCAAAAGCCGAATTTTCAAGGCGTCCAGCAACCACACGCACACCACCAGCATGAACGCCAGATATAGCTTGAAAGCGTCGGCTTTTTTGAAAATGACGAACGATTTACGATCGATGCTTAACAGGAGGATCGCTACGCACACCGCCAAACTCAAAAAAAGGAAGATGGAGAGCCCCTTCCTCAACGACAAACGGGCAACCTCGCTATTGGAGAGGCCTGTCCAACTGAGACTCGATATCGGACCAGTACAGCGCGAATTTTTCTATGGCCGGGCTCAGTCTCTCGCGGATTATATAAGCCATTCTCATGGCGCGCCCGCTTTCCATGGCAGATACCATTTCCTCCAGCGCTCCGTTCAGCTCTTTGGAGTCCTTGTCCCAATCCCCCGACGAGAGCCCGCCCGACGTTATGCCCAGGAGCGCGCAGCTTTTGGCGAACACGCCGACGAGCCAGTTGATTCCGTCTATCGCCTGCGAAAAAGCGTTCCTGGCGTCCGCTTCTCTGTTTTCCTCTATCATCGTAGCTATTCCCTCGAGCCCTTTCGTCAGCGCTGGAATATATCTCTGTCCTTCCGCGACCGATTCCCTTACGAGGTCGATTATAGGCTGGGAGACGAAGCGAACGTCGCGGCCTCCGGAGAGCGAGAAGAACGCGTCCTCGTCCTCTATCTCCACGCCGTCAACTATTATATCGACTATGACGCTCTTCTCCAGGCGGGCCTTTTGGCGCGCGGCTTCGAAAACAGCTTCCTTGCCTTCTTTTATCGTCTCATCGCTAACAGAAAGTTCAACGCCGTCAAGCCAGATCGTCATTTGGGCGCCCTCCAGCCAATTTCAAAGATTTCTACGATACTGTATAATACTATATTAATTTGGATTAAGCCAGCGCCGCACAAAATCTCAGCCTATCCGTAATTGAAAACGCGTATAAAATTATAATTGATTTTATCGCGTATGTCATCGCGCGGCAAAATTTTTCTGACCTCCGCCCGCGCTGAGAGGGCTTGTTTTGTGCGGATGCCGTAATGATCCGGCACGGCTAAATGGTGTACAATAACATCATTATCTTGAGTTTAGCGGCGTAAAAAACTCTCAAGCTGGGAAGATGCTTACCATGAAAAAATTTTTGCATGACCGTTTGGTAGTTTTCATGTTTTTCGCGTCGACTTTGTCCGTGCTCGTTATAATGCTTTATACAAGCGTCATGATGAAATCGACCGCCGATTTTCTCAAATACAACATCGAAGGGCGCATGATCGCCCTCAGCCGTTTGGCGGCGCGGATAGCGACGGCGGACGAATTGAGCGGGCTCGTGACGTCGGACGACATGAACAAGCCGATCTTCGGGGATATCAAGCGGCGTCTCGCGGATTTCGCGGCGGAGACCGACATCACTTATGCCTATTACCTGCGCGATATCGGCGGCGGCGAAATGCAGTTCATAGTAGACAACGACTTCACCGAAGAAACCGTGAACCTCGCGACACCGCCAATCCCTTACGAAGAGAGCCCCAAAATGGCCCAGGAGGGGATAGCGTCGACCGCCGGGCTTGGAAACTATTCTATCGGATACGACAATCTTCTGTCGGCCTTCGCCCCCGTCTTCGACGCTGAAGGGAGCGTGGTTGCCATCGCCGGAGTGGACGTCATAGATGAACGTACCATTTTGATCCGCAACCGCATAGCCCTTCTCGTCGTCTTCATGCTGGCGACGCTGATAATCGTGATAGTGAGCGGTTTCAAGGGGCTGACTCTTTACAGGAACAAAGCGAAGCAATCGGAGGCGGCGGACGCCGCCAAGGGCGCTTTCCTTTCCCACATGAGCCACGAGATGCGCACTCCCATGAACGCGATCATCGGCATGACCACGATAGCGAAAATGTCCTCCGATGTCGAAAAAAAGGATCATTGCATCAAAAAAATAGCGGAAGCCTCCTCTCACCTGCTCGGCGTCATAAACGACATTCTGGACATGTCGAAAATAGATGCGAACAAACTGGCACTTTCACCGGTAAGTTTCAACTTCGAAAAAATGCTCCAGAGGGCTGTTGGCATCGTAAACTTTCAGGCGGATGAGAAGAGACAGGACCTAACCGTGCACATCGACGGGGATGTCCCCCTCTTTCTCTCGGGTGACGAACAGCGCTTGGCGCAGGTGATAACCAATCTATTGGGCAACGCCGTGAAATTCACTCCGGAGGGCGGCTCTATAATTCTCAGCGCCCTGTTGGCCGATGAAAGAGATGGCATCTGTACTTTACAGATATCCGTAACCGACACTGGAATAGGCATTCCCAAAGAGCAGCAGTCCCGTCTCTTCGGGTCTTTCGAACAAGCCGAAATCAGCACATCGCACAAGTTCGGCGGTACCGGACTTGGTCTTGCTATATCCAAACGAATCGTCGAGATGATGGGCGGCAAAATATGGATAGAGTCCGAATTCGGAAAGGGATCCTCTTTTATCTTCACCGTGCGGATGAAACGGGGGGCGGACGAGTTCAGCGATCCATGGCCCTGCGCCGGTCCGTCCGGTACGGATCGATCTCCGCGCGAGAAGGACTGTTTCCTGGGGTACCGCGCGCTGCTGGCCGAGGACATCGAAATCAATCGTGAGATAGTGCAGACTCTGCTCGAGCCGACCAGCCTGTCGATCGTCTGCGCGAAAAACGGAGCCGAGGCGGTGGAACTGTTCAAAGAAGCTCCCGACCGGTACGACATTATTTTCATGGACGTGCAGATGCCGGAAGTGGACGGTTACGAAGCGACACGGCGCATACGCGCTCTCGGCGTTCCGAAAGCGGAAGAAATTCCGATAGTCGCCATGACCGCCAACGTCTTTCGCGAGGATATAAAAAAATGCCTCGACGCCGGAATGAACGATCATGTAGGCAAGCCATTGGACTTCGATGAGGTGATGGACCGGCTGCGCAGGTACCTTCCCCAGGAGCGCGGAGAGGTTCCGAGTCTCTGAGCCGCGCGGCGTTTCGTCAGATCCTCGGCGGCGTTCGCCGTTCACATTTCGAAGGATGTGCTGTATAGTTTATGTAGATTCGGGTTACAATATTCCATAGTGTGCGCCCGAACGCAAATGGGCGATCTCTTCTGTCGGGAGCGAACGGCGTGTTGCGCCTTGAGGAGGCTGGATATCATATGTCAATCCGCGCGCGTCTTGTTTTGAACTTTTTAGTCTGCCTCAGCGCGGCGTATTGCATTATAGTTTTCATAGTTTTCTTTTCCACGAGGGAGTCCGCCGACAATGCCTTCCGCGCCCTTTCGATCAGTCAGTTGGAACGGGTCGAGGAGCGCATAAAAACCTTTCTCGAACCGGGGATCATGAGCGTCAGATATCTGGCGGAACTCGATGTGGTGCGCGATTCCAGGGGCAAGCTGACCAGCTATCTCGGCACGACCGAGACCACCACTCTGCTTTACGCTAATCATCCGCCTCACGAACGTCTCATCTATGATGAATTTATCAGGGTGAATCGCTCCAACGTAAATTACGGGCTCGTCTTCATGGCGAACGACGACGGTCAGTATGCCCAAGCTCCGGAGGGGAGCATAAAATTGCCCGGATACGACCCGCGGAAACGCTCCTGGTATCAGGAGGCCATACACGACGCTGACGATGTGACCGTTACCTCCCCTTACCGAACCACCGGCGGCGGGATAGTATGCAGCGTCATGGTGAAGACTTACGACGCGGACGGCAGGCCGCTGGGTCTGCTGGGCGTGGATTACAGCCTGGAAAGTATGATAAAAGACCTGGACGGGCAGCGAATTCTCAGGACGGGTTATCTCATGATATTCGATCCGAAAGGGAACGTCATAATGGACGGGGAGCACCCGGAATATGTCGGCATGTACGCCGGGACGTACCCCCCTCTGCTGAAGCGCCTGTCCGGTTCTCCCGACGGCGTGTTCAAGGACGTCGGAAAGTATATCGTGACGCGCACCGTGGATATGCTTGACTGGAAGATAGCCGTCGTCTTCGACGAGAGCGAGGTGATGGAGTCGTCTCTCGATTTGCTTCGAACGATCCTCTTTGCGTCCGGGGCGGCTTTTTTTGCGGCGTTCATGGTCATTACGGCTCTCGCGAGGAGCATAGTCCGCCCTATCGAGGATCTTATCGAGGCGTCGTCCATTATTTCCCGCGGGGAATACGAAATGTCTGACGACATTCGCGCGCGGCTGCAGAAAAAACTCAGCGTCACCGGACAAGGGGAGAGCAAAAAACTGGCGGAGGCCCTGAGTTCGATGATTGACACCCTTCATGAGCGCATAGAAGCCGCCTTCGCGGCAAACAGAGCCAAGTCGAGTTTTTTGGCCAATATGAGCCATGAGATGCGCACGCCAATGAACGCGATCATAGGGATGACCGCCATAGCGAAGTCGACGGACGACGCGGACAGGAAGGACTATTGCCTCAAAAAAATAGAGAACGCTTCCACTCACCTGCTGGGGGTCATCAACGATATTCTGGATATGTCGAAAATAGAGGCTAACAGGTTCGAACTCTCGGACGCCGAATTCGACTTCGAGAAAACCATTCAGAAGGCGGCAAATGTGGTAAACTTCCGAGTCGATGAAAAACAGCAGAATTTCACGGTGCACATAGCCAGGGATATCCCCCGGATTCTGATAGGAGACGACCAGAGACTCGCGCAGGTCATAGCGAACCTGCTCTCCAACGCCGTCAAATTCACGCCGGAACACGGCGGCATACGCCTCGATACATACCTCGAAAAAGAGGAAGACGGCGTATGCGCCATACGGGTGGATATCACGGATACGGGTATAGGAATAAGCGAGGAGCAGAAGTCACGCCTGTTCTCGGCCTTTGAGCAGGCCGACAGCGACACGTCGCGAAAATTCGGAGGGACGGGGCTTGGACTCGCGATTTCGAAACGGATAATCGGCATGATGGGAGGCGATATACGCGTGGAGTCGGAGGCCGGAAAGGGCTCCACTTTCTCGTTCACCATATGCGCGAAACGAGCCGGCGGCGCGCCGGAGGACTTTCACGAACCTGAAACCGGCTGGAGTAACTTGAAGGTGCTGGTGATCGGCGGCTCCAGCGAGATTCTGGAGTATTTCAGGGAAATAGCCGCGTCGTCCGGCGCATCGTGCGATTTCGCGCGTGACCACGACGAGGCTATGGCGACAATTGAAGGGAAAGGCCCCTTCGACATCTGCTTCATGGATTGTGAGATATCCAGAGTTGACGGCGTAGAGACGTCCCGCGGCATAAAAGAGAGCGGCCTGTGCGAATTCATCGTGATGATGACCACCGCCGCGGAGTGGAACACAATCGAGGCTGAAGCGAAAGCGGCGGGCGTCGGCAAGTTTTTGCCCAAGCCAATTTTTCCGTCGATGATAGCCGATTGCATCAATGAACTCATCGACGCGAAGAACCTGCTGGCGCCGGAGACAGCGCATACGCCGAATGACGCCGACTGTTTCGACGGATATCGCCTGCTTCTGGCGGAGGACGTGGAGATAAACCGCGAGATAGTGCAGTCTCTTCTGGAACCGACCAGGGTGGCGATAGATTTCGCGGAAAACGGAGCAGAGGCGCTGAGGATGTTTGGAGAGAATCCTGAAAAGTACGACATAATCCTCATGGACGTTCAGATGCCGGAGATGGACGGGTACGAGGCCACGCGCCTGATCCGCGCCATGGACGTCCCGGCCGCGGGGGAAATACCGGTGATCGCCATGACGGCCAACGTGTTCCGCGAGGATATCGAGAAGTGCCTGGCGGCCGGCATGAACGATCACATAGGCAAACCCCTGAATTTTGACGATGTGCTGGCAAAGCTGCGCAAATTCATGCTGAAGGACGGCCGGAAGCGCTAGGGCCCGAACAGTAAAGAGAGGAGACGCGCCGCGATGAGGTTGTTCGATCTTTTCAAAAATACAAGTTACGACTATTCGCTTTTTAAGGCGGAAGAAGTCGCCGCGGTGGAGAGCCTCGTTTTCACCAGGACCGTCAAAGGTACAAAGACGCCTTATATCACCTATACGATGACCATCACCCCCGTCAAAATTTCATATTCAGTGTCATGTAGTACGACCTGCCTTCCACGGGGTAATCGAGCATTCGGGTGGCTCCGCTCCTGCCGTCAGGGTACATCCGCCATCCGTCCGATTCGTCGGTCAGGTCGTTCACGCCTACTACCAGCTCCGTGCTCTCGCTGAAAGCGTACTTGGCGCCTATGTTCCAGATGTTCCTCTCGGCGAAAAGCATCTTTTCGCTCTTGTCCACGTAGTTCTCGCCCACATGCCGATATTCGGCAAAGACCGAACCGCGGCCGTGCCCGGGTATTCGGAACTCCCTGGTAAGACGCGCGTTCCAGCTCAACTCCGGGCGGTTGGGAAGTTTCAGGCCGTAATACCTCACGGAGCCCTCGTCGGGACTCCTGTTTTCGCCGTCCATCCATGTGCCGGAGAGCGTCATGTTCCACTTCCTCCAACTGAGGGACGCTTCCACTTCCGCGCCCTTCACGGTGGCCTCGGCTATGTTCTTGTAGACTCCCCTCATGGGGTTTTCCATGTCGAACTCGATCAGGTTCTCGGATTCCCTCCAGAAAGCGGATAGAGATATATCGCTCCTGATCTCGCGGAAAACGGGAGGAGTCCATATCACGCTCGCGTCGAGCTGCTTGCCGGTCTCCCATAGCAGCTCCGGTTCACCCGGGCCGCTCTTGGACGGCAGGATGAACGCCCCGTCCCCGTAACGCTCGTACAGGTTCGGGGCCCTCGCGTACGTGCCGAAGGCTGTCTTGAGCATCAGGTTCGGAGAGAACTCCTTGGAGAGCGCCATCTGCCAGGTGAGATGATCCTCGCCGTCCAGGCTGTGCCAGCGGAGCGACGGAGTCGCGATGAAGCTTCCGGCGCGATCGAGGGCTATCGAATCCTGAAGCGATACGCTCACGTCCGTCCTGTCGTAATCGCCTATGCCTCCCAGGTACTCGAACACCGTGCCACCGTCGACTTCGAGCGTTTCGTCGAAATAGTCCGCGTACAGCTCGAAAAAGTGCCGCTCGCCCGCGGCCCAGTTGGCGAACGCCGACAACCCGGCCCGGGCGGCGGTATATTCGCTTTCAGTCACCATGCTTCCGCCTATCAGGCTGAGTGATGTTCCCCGCCCGCTGTCGTATTCCTTATTTTGCCTGGTATAAAGCATGTCCCAGCCCCATTCGACGCTTCCCGTCACCTGCGAACGGCCGGCCGAAAAGTCCCATCTGTCGGTATAGAGCTTCGGATACTGCTGCGGAGAGCCGTCCTGTTGGTCGAATCCCGGCGCTCCTATCGCGAGCCCCCTGTCGCGCCTGACCCAAGACGCTCGCGTCCTCCAGTGTTCATCCTCCCACTTCAGCAGGATGTCCGCGTTCTCGAAGCCGTTGTTGCGCCGGCGTCCCGTGTAGTCATCCCCGAGGTCCGCCGGGGTGCCGTTGTCGTTCCAATACTCGAAATCGCCGTCGTATGTCTCGTACCCCAACGCGCCGAAAAACTTTCCTCCGCCGAACGACGAGGAATAAGACGCGTTTCCTTTGTACAAACCGAACGATCCCGCCCCCAGCGAGATATTTATCTCCGGCTTCTGCGGCATCTTCGTCACGATGTTTATCACCCCGCCCATCGCCTGCGCCCCGAACCGCGAAGGGATATAACCCTTGTAGACCTCTATCCGCTCCACGCTGTCCGCCGGAATTGCCGACAGGTCGACGGCGGCCTCGCTCTGGAGGTTCATCAGCGTTCCGTCCACGTAAACGGCCACCTGCGCGGACGTGCTGCCGCGCACGGACGCGACCGCGTATCCGTGACGCCCGTGCAGCCTTATCACTCGCAGGCCCGGAACCTCCTCCAGCAGGTCGGGCAGAGTCCGCTGCTCACCCTCGCGGTCGGCGGGACGGATGACGGTCACGCTCCCCGGCGACCGGTATCTGTCCTCAAATCTCTCGTCAATCCCACTCGCGCTCACCGTCTCCTCCGGCAGATCGACCGCGGCGTTCGCGGCAGAGGGAAAGATCAAAAACAGCGTGAAAAACCACATGAGGACAAAACCCCGGGCTCTGCCCGAACCCGCCAGGGAGCAAACTCCCAGGACCCTCTTCATAATTTTTATTTCACCCTTCGGGCGAAATAAAAATTCATAAAAGAGGTCGAGGGGACTGGTCCCCTCGCGGGGTTTGGGGCGGAGCCCCGGGGAACGAAAGTTCCCCGGGCTCGCCTCTTCATATCGATACGGCGCGTTTCTCACCGCAGGTTCCGTTTTCTCCTGCACAGG
>JAISYN010000090.1 GCA_031269915.1 Synergistaceae bacterium | reverse complement strand
TCCCTGCTCGACGGCTGCTTTTTCGGCGAAGCCGCCAGGACCATGTATGATTTCGTCTGGGGCGAACTGTGCGACTGGTACCTCGAACTCGCAAAACCGGCCCTTCGGGGGGACGAGGGGTCTCCTCGCAGACTGGTCACTCAAAAACTGCTTTACTCGGTGTTCGAAGACGTCCTCAAACTCCTTCACCCTTTCATCCCCTTCGTGACGGAGGAGCTGTGGAGCGCGTTCGGTTACGGCGACGGTATCATCGGCCGCGCGGAATGGCCGGTTCCGCATCCGCGGCATGACGGGGAATCGGTGAAATCCGACATGGAGTACATTCAGGGGGTAATCAGGGCCATGAGAAACCTGAGGGCCGAGGTAAAACTGCCCCCTCAGCAGACTGCCCCCATGATGTCGCTGCGGCCGAAAGACGATGACAAATCATCGCTGATCCGTGAAAACAGCGACCTCATAACTTTAGCGGCGAAGGTCGCTCGGGTGGATACCGCCCGATTCGGCTCTCCCAAACCGCCCAGGTCCATCTCTACCGTAACGGGGGAGTGGGAGCTCTTTTTCCCGGTGGGAGACCTCCTCGACGTCGAGCGCGAGATAACCCGCATCCGGGACGAGCTGACGAAATCCGCAAAAGAACTGGACAGAATAAAGGGCAAACTGGCCAGCAGAAATTTCGTGGAAAGGGCGCCGGAGGAGATTGTGGAAAAGGAACGGGCCAGCCTCGAAGAGATCGTATCGAGGATGAAGCGCCTTGAAGAGAACGCGGACAGTCTTTGCGCGGACTGAGTTTTAGAGTGATCGGACCGATTTATGATGAAACTTTGCAGCGGACTGGGAGATTTTGACGAATTCGTCCGTCTGACCGAGGGCATCACGTCGTTTTCCAGCGTCGGAATCCGCCCCGGCCTGAGGCGGGTGTCGCGTCTTTTCGGCCTTTTGGGTTCCCCGCAGCTCAGTCTCCGGACGATACACGTCCTGGGAACGAACGGCAAGGGGTCCACGGCGGCCGCGCTGGAGGCCGTACTGAAAGAGGCGGGCTTCAAAACCGCCTTATACACCAGCCCTCATCTCATCTCCCTCCAGGAACGTCTCAGGATAGACGGTATGTACGCCTCGCTGGAGGACTGGAGGGCTTCGTGGGACCGCATAACCGAAACTGTGGAGCGCGACAGGGAGCTTTCCTCTGACAGGCCCAGCTTCTTCGAGCATTTCACAGCGCTCTGCGTCATGATGATGAAAGAGGCCGGCGCCGATATGGTGATATTGGAGGCGGGCATGGGCGGGAGGTACGACGCTACGTCAGTCTGCAGTCCTATCGCGACTCTCATAAATCCCATAGGCATGGATCACATGCAGTACCTTGGGCCGACCATTGAGGCCATAGCGGGGGAGAAGTTCGCGGCGGTCAAAAAAGGAAGGGACGCTTTTTACGCCGGTGACGACGGTTCTCTCACTCCGATGTTTCTCGGCGAGTGCGAGGCGTCCGGCGCGATCCCTCACGTGCTGGATCGTATGGCGTTTCCGTCGGATATAGCGTGTACTCTCGAAGGGACGTCGTTTTCGTACAGCGCGCCCGAAGTGCCCGGCCTCGATCCCGGTTATAGGGAAACGTTCTTCACGCCCCTGGCGGGCCGTCATCAGGCGTATAACTCAGCCAGAGTGATAACGACGCTTTTGACCCTGAAGAATAAATTCCCGGAATTTGCCTCAGTTGACTCCCGACTGATAAAGAGGGGGTTCGAAAAGATCGATTGGCCGTGCAGGCTCGAGCTGACGCGGACCAAAGACGGCCGCGGAATCATCCTCGACGGCGCCCATAACAATCACGCCATGCGGGCGCTGGTGTCCTCCATCGGGTCCATGCCGGACGGAGACCGCGGAGTGAGAGTCGGGGGGATCGTGTTCGCCGTCATGAAAGACAAGGACATACCTCTCATCCTCGGAACGCTGAAATCTCTCGGAAGCCCGATCTACTGCACCGAAGTGCGGATGGAGAGATCGGAAAAGGCCGGCGGGCTGGCCGCTGAAGCGGAGCGCTGCGGGATGAGTGTCGCGGGGGTTTTCAAAGATCCGTCGGACGCGCTTAAAAAAGCGATGGCGGAAACCGGGCCTGATGAATTTATTTTATGCTGCGGCAGCCTTTTTCTTGCTGGATACATCAGAAAGCTGTTAAAATTCGACGGTATATACTGAATAAAAATATGACATGCCAAAAAAACGCGTCGACAGGTGAAAATAGTATTTAGGATGTAAAAACGCATTGAGGGGAAGTGCTGTTATCCGATGAAGGATGTAAGGGTCGGGGTCGTTGGAGTAGGGCATCTGGGCGTTCACCACGCAAGAGTGTATTCCGAAATACTCGGTGCTAAATTGGTAGGCGTCGTTGACATAGAAGAAGAAAGAGCCCTTGCCGTCGCTGAGAATTTAGGGGTGCCGGCTTACACCGAACTCGACAGATTTTTGGACGAGGCCCGTCCCGACGCTCTGAGCATAGTCGTCCCCACAGTGAATCATTTTGAGGTCGCGGAAAAGGCGATGGAGAGGGGAGTCAGCCTTCTCATAGAAAAACCGGTAACCGCCCGCACGGAAGAGGCCGAAGAACTGCTTCGCATAGCGAGCGACAGGAATCTCGTGCTCCAGGTGGGGCACATAGAGCGCTTCAACTCGGCGGTACAGCAGGTCCGCGAGATGGTTCACGATCCCTTCTATATACAGTCCCGCAGGGTTGGCCCCTTCTCTCCCCGTATAAGCGACGTCGGCGTCGTGCTCGATCTCATGATACACGACGTGGATATAATTCTGTCGCTGGTACATTCCGAAATCGCTGATATTTCGGCCATGGGGCGATGCGTGCGCACCGATCACGAGGACGTGGCTTCCGCCCAGATACGCTTTGAAAACGGCACCATAGCTCATATACTCGTCAGCCGCGTGACGGAGAAGAGGATGCGTACTCTCGAGATCACCGAACCGGAGCGTTATCTGATGGTGAATTACGAGACCCAGGACGTCACGCTGCACCATTGCGTGCAGCAGCAGGGGCGGGGGCTTGTCGAGGTCGTCGAGCACCCGGTGTTTCAGAAGCGCGAACCCCTCAAGCTGGAGCTGCAGGATTTCGTGAGATGTGTTCGGGAAGGGAGCGAGCCGCTGGTGGGTCTCCGCGACGGCAAGAGGGCGCTTGAAGTCTGCGTCGCGATGCTTCGTCAGATTCACGGGGACGGCGCGGTGGGCAGACCGGAAGCGGCGCAGCTCGTCCTGTAACCGGATAATTCCCGCCGGCGCGCTTTGGAATTCTAGAGCCTGCCCGGCAATAAGACGTTTTCTCCTGATCAGCCGGAGGGAACGGTGCTATCAGGAGTCATGCGCAAAATCTCATGACATGTCGTTTATGCTGTCATTCTAGTTTTGCCCGAAGTCCTCTTAAACGAACGACCAGACAATCCAAATCCTCTTTGATCTTACTTTCACGATTGAAAAATTCATCGATCTCTGTGCGCATCCGGGCTATGACTTCTTCGCTGCGCGCCTCCGCGGGCGTCAGCGGGTTATGTTCAAACGGCGGGACGATTCTTTCGTCTATCAAATCCTGCTTTTGGAAACGCAAAATTCGATCCGTCAGGCGAAGGTGTTTTTGCAGGATTCTGCCGCGCTGCGTTTTTGCGACCTCGCTTACTGGAAATGGAAACAGCCGCAGATCTCTTTCGCTGCCTCTCAGGATTTTCTCTGCCGTTTCCGAGCGGACGAGCACGGCGCTCATCAACCCCTGGATAAAGGTTAAATCGGCGTATCCGGGCAGGCCGCACGTATCCATAAACACAATGTCCGCATTCCTCGCGAAAATATCATCGCAGCAATCGCAGGAAAACTGCGTGAATATTTTATAAGGAAAGGTCAGGCTCAGCATGCTGTCCGGATCGTTCCAGTCATCTATACGCTGCTGTCCGTCAGTATAAATGATCTGCACATTTCCGTTCACTCCCGCGTCCACTTTTTTTCTGAAGCGCACGGCGCGTATCTGCTCGGGAGAATAGCCGTGGAACAGCGCGACCAGGTGCGTCATCCGCTTGCCAGCCAGATAGCCGCACACCAGCCCTGCGCAGATCTTAATATTTTGTTTCAGCTTAGAATCATGCTTACAGGCATTCCTTATCGAGGTGATCACGCAAGGGAGAGCGATTACCGCCACTTTCTCTGCTGAAGCGCGAATTTCGCGCAGCACACCTGATATTTCCACAGGGTAATACACGGAGCCGGAGCATCGCCTCAGTTCCTCCGGATCTGTTATAATCCGATAGTCAAACAATCTGTCGGGGTTTTCGCAGGATCCGGCACAAACCACCGCGTCAACTTCTCCGCTTTGTAAAGCGGCTTCCAGAAACCATGTCGCCAATCCGCCGGAAGCGCTGGATTGAGTGTATTTCTCGGAGAATCCCACGCAGCTGTCCAGATAGAAGCCGCATTCAGCTGAATAACGCATCCCATCAATATGGCTGTATTGGTTTTCCTCAAGCCGGCGGGTGAATATATTGCTTACAGAAAAGGCACATACATTAACACATTTTTTGCAGCGAATACACAGCTCTTCATCGACCCAAGATTTATAATGCCCTGTCTTGGTTTCCCGCATCTCAATCGCCTTTTTCGGACATTCGGCGGCACATACGCCGCAGCCGCTGCATATTCCGTCACCCACATGAAAGTTGTCATTTCTCATTTATATTTACTCCTTTCGCGGCTTTTATATTATAATAATTGTGATTTATCAATGCACCAGGCTCATGTCCGGTAAAGGAGACCGTTATATGATTAATTACAGAGATGTTCAGTATGAATGCCACACTGAGATAACACTTGCGGTGATCAGCGGAAAATGGAAGCCGCTGATCGTATGGCATCTGTACCATCACTCTCCCAAACCGCTGCGCTTTATCGAATTGCACAGGCTGATTCCGCGCGTCACGCAAAAGATGCTGACCGAGCAGCTCAAAGAATTGA
>JAISYN010000089.1 GCA_031269915.1 Synergistaceae bacterium | reverse complement strand
GACGGCATGACCGTGGTGGGAGAAAACTGCATACCCGCCGTGGCCTCCATCATGATGAGCACGTTCGCCATCATCTGGGTCTCCCTGTCGGCGTTGAGCATCTGATCGTCCTCCAGGATGACCTCGCTCTCCTTGCGGGGAGCCGTCCCATCCAGATCGCCCCACCCCGCCTCGGCCCTGGGAATACCTACAACCGGAAACGAAATCTGAGAAACGAGCATAGCCAGTACAATCGCGGCCGTGTACCTCGTAATACCGCTTTTTCTCATTAATAACATCGATCTCACCTGCCATAGCCTACGCTAAATTTTTGTTACCATGAGCTGCCCGGTAATCACCCGGCTTATAAAAAAACTCCTCTGAAAACCTTCAAAACAACCAATATCCTCGCCTTTGCGAATTCGTGTTTCTTGAAAAATTGCTAAAATGACTTTAGTCACATATTTTAGTCTTTGGGAAGATTTGAAGCAGTTCAAAAGACTGGATAAGTAATAGTTATATTTACTCATTTTATTGGGCATTAAAGCTTAGGCCGAATTCTAAAAATTCGAAGATACGCAAACTTGACGATGCGTACAGAAATACAATTCCAGGCGCGCTAAAGGCGGCAATATCTCAAAACTAAGGGAATACTACGTTGTTGATATGGGGACAGAAGTACTATCTTCAGGGGTATCAGGACATCAGCATGGGCAAACGCCGGTCAGCCCTTTTCCGCTATCCAGAATATCATACCGGGTTTGATGCTCTTTGAAAGTTCTATGATGTCCTTGTCGTGCATGCGGATACATCCGTGCGTGACGCGGCGGCCTATCGAACCGGGCGCGTTCGTGCCGTGAAGCGCTATGCCCCAGGGATTGTGGAAAAAAACCAGTTTCGCGCCGTAAGCGCCCTTTTTAGGTTCGCCCGGTTCGCCAAACCACTTGGGATCATAAGCCACCTGGCTCGCGTCCTGTATGACGCGCCATACTTTGAAAACGCCCGTCGGGGTGACGAGGTCGGCGCGCGTTTTTTTGACGCCCTTTCCCCGGCCTATGGCGACCGGATAGCTCTTCAATATCTCGTTTTCTCCGCGCCTCAGGGAAATCCGTAGCTTCTCTTTATCGACCTTTATCCAGAGTTCGCTTTCGGAGGGCGAATAAGTCTGCGGAATGGCGGCTTCGGACGCCCCAGGATACGCGGACAGGCACGCGGCCGTGAATGTAAATACAGCGCAAATCATTAACGAACGTATCCGCACGCGCACCCCCCCAGGCGGCCTTCGGCCTCGCTCAATTTTATCATAAAAGCGGCCGGGGCACGGCAGGTCCGTTTGTGATAATATTATGCCGGCAGGAACAGGCGATCAGGCAGCGCACGAATGGAGGAAAAGTCATAATGGAAGCGATCAAAGCCCCCAGAGGAACATACGATGTACTCGGCGGCGAATCTTGGAAATGGGCCCGAGTGGTGAACACTGCGCGGGGCGTGGCGGATGATTTCGGTTTCAAAGAAGCTATCCTTCCCATATTCGAACATACCGAGCTGTTCAGCAGGGGTATAGGCGACACAACTGACGTAGTCGAAAAAGAAATGTACACGTTCACCGACAAGGGGGGACGAAGCATCACACTGAGACCTGAATTAACGGCCTCAATGGTGCGCGCGTATCTTGAAAACGGCTTGCGCCACGGGCCTCAGCCTGTGAAATTGTGGGGGTGGGGCCCGATGTTCCGTTACGAGCGCCCGCAGAAGGGGCGTTACCGTCAGTTCGCGCAGATAGATTTTGAAATTTTGGGGGTATCGAGCCCGTTTGCCGACGTCGAGATAATCGACTCGTCGATGGAGATATACAGAAGGGTGGGGCTCTCGAATCTTCGTGTGCTGATTAACTCCGTGGGCTGTCCCAGATGCAGGCCCGATTACCGCGAATCTCTCAGGAAATTCTTCGAAACGGGGCTGGACAAGCTTTGCGAGACGTGCAGAGATCGTTTCGACAGAAACCCGCTTCGCATTTTGGACTGTAAAAAACCGGAGTGCAGGGAACTGACGGATTCCGCTCCCCCGATGATAGATTCTCTGTGCGAGGAATGCAAAGAACATTTCATGTCCGTCACGCGAGGGCTCGAAAAGTTGGGCGCCGACGTCAGCCTGGACAACAAGCTTGTGCGAGGACTCGACTATTACACGAAGACCGCTTATGAAATTTTGTCCGGCGACCTGGGGGCGCAAAACGCGGTGTGCGGCGGCGGTCGTTACGACAATCTCGCCGAGGCTATCGGAGGTCCCGGCGTGCCGGGGGTCGGTTTCGCGTCCGGGATAGAGAGAATAATAATCACGATGGAAGCCCAGGGCGCTTTCATGGGGAACGAGCCAGGAACCGATGTGTTTGTTATATCGGCCGCTGGAGCCGAATATGAGGCGTCGCTGCTGACGCATGAACTCCGCGCTAAAGGCGTTTCGTCAGATATGGATTTCATGGGACGCTCGATCAAGTCGCAGATGAAATACGCGTCGCAGACGGGCGCGAAATTCGTCTGCATAATAGGCGAGGACGAGATATCATCGGGCACGGCGACCGTGAAAAACATGAAGGACGGCAGCCAGGAGACGACGCGGAGAGAGTCGGTCTGCGGGAAAATATTGTCATGGAAAGAGGCGTGGGCACAATGACTGGCGTTTTTACGGACGAATGGAAACATACCCTCAGATGCGGCGAGCCAAGCGAGGCCGACGAGGGCAGAACGGTCGTGCTGAACGGCTGGCTCAGGGCCAGACGCGACCTCGGAGGCATAATATTCATAGAGCTGTGGGACTACACCGGAGTGACTCAGATAGTGTTCAACCCCGAACTCGTGCCCGAGGTGCACTCACGAGCGAAGGAACTGCGCGCCGAATACGTGCTCGCCGTGCGCGGCGTCATCCGCGAACGCCCGGAGGGAACGGCGAATCCCAATATCGCCACAGGCGGCGTCGAGATGGTGGCGTCGGAATTCGTCCTGTTGTCCCCCAGCTCGCTTCCTCCGTTCGACCCGGACGGGGCGGACGGCGTGAACGAGGATCTGCGCATGAAGTACCGCTATATCGACCTGCGCCGCGAGAGAATGCAGAAAAACCTGCGCCTGCGCCATAGAGCGGCGCAGTACACCCGTAATTATTTCGACAAAAACGGTTTCCTCGAAGTGGAAACGCCGGTATTCACGAAATCGACGCCGGAAGGAGCGCGTGACTACCTTGTGCCCAGCAGGGTAAATCCGGGTGAATTTTACGCGCTTCCTCAGTCGCCGCAGATATACAAGCAGATTTTGATGATAAGCGGGTGCGACAGATATATCCAGATAGCCAAATGTTTCAGGGACGAGGACTTACGCGCCGACAGACAGCCGGAATTCACGCAGATAGACGTGGAGATGAGTTTCATCACTGAGGAGGACATTATGTCCCTCATAGAGCCGTACCTGGCTGGCCTTTTCAAAGAGATCGCTGGAGCCGATATCGCGACGCCCATTCCCCGCCTCACCTGGAAAGAGGCGATGGAACGCTACGGCAGCGATAAACCGGATCTGCGGATCGATATGGAGATAACCGACATCTCTGATGTGTTCAGGGGCGGCGATAATCCGTTCTCCGCTCTGCTCGCCTCAGGGGGGGCGGTAAAGGGCCTGCGCCTCCCAGGAGGCGGGACACTGTCACGCAAGGAACTGTCGGAGTGGGAAGCCCGCGCGAAAGAACTCGGCGCTTCCGGCATGGCCAATTTCCAGATAAAGGAGGGCGCGCTGAAAGGGCCTCTCGTTAAATTCCTGACGGAGGAGGGGCAGCGCGCGCTGACGGAAATATCAGCCCTCGCCGAAGGCGACGCGCTGTTCGTCATGGCGGACAAGAACTGGGCTAAAGCGTGCGAAATACTGGGGCAGATACGCCTTGAAACCGCTCGCGCGCGCAACCTGACGGCCGAAGGCTGGAAATTTCTGTGGGTGACTGAATTTCCTCTCTATGAGTGGGACGACGGGGAGGGCCGCTGGTTTGCGGTGCATCATCCATTCACGTCGCCGATGGATGAGGACGCCGGTTTTATGAAATCCGATCCGGGAAGGGTACGCGCTAGGGCCTACGATATAGTGCTGAACGGAACGGAACTTGGCGGCGGCTCGATAAGGATACACAACCCCGAAACGCAGCGCGCTGTTTTCGACGCGCTGGGCATCTCGCCAGAGACGGCCAAAGAACGTTTCGGATTCCTGATGGACGCGCTCTCCTTCGGCGCTCCGCCGCACGGGGGAATAGCGCTCGGTCTGGACAGGCTCGTCATGCTGATGTGCGGCGCGAAATCCATCCGGGACGTGATGGCGTTTCCCAAAAACCAAA
>JAISYN010000030.1 GCA_031269915.1 Synergistaceae bacterium | reverse complement strand
GCCACCGCAATATGCAACGCATCGCTATAATAATTTTCCGATACTATCTTTTGTTCCATATATTTTTCGGCCAATTTTATCATTTCTTCATTTACAGTATATTCCTCATAATCTATTGTCTTTAAATTTTCTTTTACAGGTGCGGATTAAGGAGAAAATCTGCCTCCGCTCAAAGAGCTGTATTTTCCGTATGCGTTTTATGGCGTTTCAGAATACCAGATCGTCCTCCAGCATGTTATGCGGCATGTTTTCGACATCGCGCATGACATTGTCGATGTGCACCTTCATTGCTCTGCTTGCTTCTTCGGAATCGCCGGACGCGAGAGCTTCGATGATTTCTACGTGGTCGTCACTTACCACGTTTTTCGAGTGATATCTGACGTGAGCCAGTTTTTTCGCGTATTTGCCATCATGCCATATGAGTTTCAAGGCGCCGGCCAGCGTCCTGTTGCGCGACGCGGAGGCTATGGTCATGTGGAACGACGTGTCGCTTTCGGAGACATTCTCGCCGCGCTGAAGCAAAACCCTGCTCTCATCCACCGCGGAACGTAAGATTTCTATCTCGGGCGCTGTGATGCGTGACGCAGCCATTCTGGCCAGTTCCATTTCTATAGCTCTGCGGGCTGTCAGTATGTCGAGCAGTTCCTCTCTTTCGGTGGGATTTATGGATTCGGCGAAACTTCTCGCGCGCTCAATATTGTCCTGAACGATCCGGTGTTCGGACAATTTTTTCTTTCCTTCGGATGTCAGTTTTCTTCCGTGGCTGCCGTTTTTCTCCAGCAATCCCGCCCTTTCAAGGTCACGAAGCGCCCGTCCGGCGGTGGGTTCGCTCAGCATTATGCCGAAGGACGCGAGAGCTTCCTGCGCTTTCCCGGCTCCCATGCTGAAACCATCCGTGTCAATGAGTTCCAGAAGTTTGATGTATCTCGGTTCGTCAAGATTGATGTCCATATATATGTTCGCCATCCTTATCCCAGCGGCAACGATTTGATTCATATATCCTACCATAATGACGACAAAAACACCTTTTTAGTCGGATCGCAGTGCCGATTCAGCGTTCGTTCCGTATCAAACCGACAAATTACATCCTTAATTTCTTTTTTACGTTGAAATCATCTCTTATTTACCTATATATTTTACATAATGCTTAATATTTGGGGTAATTTTAAAAAATTCGCTGGAAAAAAATTAGTCTCTTGCATACTCATCATTTATGAGTATAATGCATGAAATAAACAAAATTTCAGATTTGCATTAGAAAAGTAGCGCAATACTTCAATGAGATGGGGGGTTGCATTGTTTTAATTGGCGTAAGTGCTTGGAAATTTGTCATGGCGTATCACATGTTTTACGTGACTACATCAAAATATCTGGAGGTGCAAAAATGAGCACAAAACGAATCGTTGTCGTCGGGGGAGGATGGGGAGGTGTCGCCGCGGCGGCAGCCGCGTGCAAGGCAGGAGCGGAAGTGACACTGCTTGAACGGGCTGACATGCTTCTCGGGACTGGTCTTGTCGGGGGGATATTCCGCAACAACGGACGGTTCACTGCGGCTGAGGAAATGACGGCGCTTGGGAGCGGCGATATGTTCGACGCGATGGATCAGTGTGCGAGACACAAGAATATCGAGTTCCCGGGTCACAAACATTCGAGTCTCTACGACGTGTACGAAATGGAGCCCGCGGTGAAATCGCGTTTGCTGGACATGGGAATCGACGTGAGGCTTACCGCAAGCGTCAAATCGGCGGAAAAGAGCGGCGGACGCCTCGTTTCGGTGCGCACTTCCGGCGGCGAGACGATAGAGGGCGACGTGTTCATCGACGCTACCGGCACATCGGCGTTTCCGGGCAACTGCATAAAATACGGCAACGGATGCGCCATGTGTATTCTGAGATGCCATTCATTTTCGCCAAGGGTCAGCATAACCACCCTGGCCGGCGTAGAAGAGTGGGACGCCGTCAAGGCAAACGGAAACGCGGGCGCGATGAGCGGTTCCTGTAAGCTCTTCAAGGAATCTCTTTCAAAAGACATCGTGGATACTCTCGAACGTACCGGGGTTGCCGTCATCCCCATTCCGAAGGAATTGCAGACTGGTTCCGAAAAACTCAGCGCCAAAGCGTGCCAGCAGTATGCGACGGCTGCGTTCGCCGAGAATATAGTGCTGCTCGACACCGGCCCCGCGAAACTCATGACGCCTTATTACCCGCTCGAAGCATTGAGGCAGATAACCGGCTGCGAGAGGGCGAGGTACGAAGACCCGATAGCCGGAGGATTGGGAAACTCGATGAGATATTTCCGCTTCGCAAATTGCTCCAACACCACTCAAGCCGCGGGCGAAACGACGAACATTTTCTGCGCGGGGGAGAAGCTGGGCGCTATGGTAGGGCATACCGAGGCAATAGTCACAGGGTCTCTTGCCGGACATAACGCCGTTCGCTACGCCGCGGGGATTCCGCTCCTCACTCTCCCTGATTCTCTTGCCGTCGGCGACTTTGTCAATCACGTCATCGGTGAGATGAAACGTCCCGAATGCAGGGGAACGAAATACACGTTCTCCGGTTCGGTCTACTTCGAGAGAATGAAGAGTTTGGGGCTTTACACAACCGACATCGGGGAGATAGAGGAAAGGGTGCGGGCAAGCGGTCTGTCCGGCATCATGGGGAAAACGGTCATCTGAAGCTGGAGGTGTGGATATGGCTCCTGTATTGGGATTGACGCATTATATATACGCGGTTACGATAATTTTAGTCATACTGCTGATGCTGAAAAAGAAAGATGTCGTGATCGTTTGTCTCGTCGGAACTATGATCATAGCGACTCTCTACACTAAAAGCGCTACCGCGGGCACGCAGATTCTCTTCAACGCGATTTTGAACGCGGGCGTCGACCTTTTCGACATAATGCTCGTTATATCGATAATGGTCGCCATGTTGAAATCCTTAAATTCTATAGGCGCGGGAGAGAAAATGTTTTCCCCTTTGAGGAAGATGATCAGGAACCCGACACAGGCATACTTCATGTTAGGGCTGTCGGCATACGTAGCGGCCTCGTTCTTCTGGCCGACTCCCGCTACGGCGCTCGTAGGCCCTCTTCTGATTCCGGTCTGCGTCGAGGCGGGTCTGCCCGCTATAGCCGCGGCGATGTCCTTCAACATTTTTGGGCACGGCATGGGGCTGTCGGGCGACCTCGTCATTCAGGGCGCGGTAAAGATATCCTCGTCAGCGGCTGGCATCAGTGTCGATTCCATGTATGTTCCGTCGGCCATCCTCTCCATAACCACCGGACTTGTTGCCGGAATCGTCGGATATGTGATGGTAATGCGCGATCTGAAAACGGGAAAAATCACCGCTGTTCCGGAGACGCAGGTCAAAACCGAGACCAGGGAGTATCACAAGTACGCGTCGTTGTTCGCCGTACTTGTTCCTCTCGCGTTCTTCGCAGACGCTGGCCTGATGGTCTATTTCCACATAAGGGGAGGAGACGCCACGGCTCTGATAGGTGGTACTGCCATGCTTGTCCTGGTGCTCAGCACGGTAATGTGCGATGGGAAGGACTGTTTCGATAGATCAGTCGGCTATCTGAGGGAGGGTTTCATGTTCGGCATAAAGATATTTACGCCGGTCATCCCCATCGCCGCTTTCTTTTTCCTCGGAGGGCCTCAGGCGACGGATATACTGGGAGAAGGCGCGCCGCTGCTTCTCTTCGACATAGGGGAGAAGATATATTCGTTGGTCCCGTTGAGCAAAATCCCGGTGGCCTTCGGCGATGTCATAATAGGGATGATAGGCGGGCTCGACGGCTCGGGCTTCGCGCCTTTGCCCCTTACCGGCAGTATGGCGGCGGCGTTCGGCGGAGCGATAAATGCGAACATAGGACCGCTCGCGGCAGCCGGACAGATGGGTTCCATCTGGTCCGGAGGCGGCACGCTCGTTCCGTGGT
>JAISYN010000374.1 GCA_031269915.1 Synergistaceae bacterium | reverse complement strand
CAGATTCCCGCCGACGCCGGAATCCATCCGCCGTGGCAGATGTGGGCCACCAGTTTGCCCGCCGCCATAAATTCGCGTGTCAGCTCCTTTACGCGCTCTATGCGGCGCAGCTTGTCCGGCGCGAAACCCCCGGCTATCACCAGCCCCCGGAAATCGCGCTCGTTCATGTCCGCTATTGCGGCTCCGCTCACGCACGGATAGCCGTGCTTGCCGGCGTACAAACGCCCGGCTTCGGGAGCGGCCAGTATGACCGCGCCGCCCGCCTCCTCCAGGCGCAGTTTTGGATACCAGACTTCCAGATCCTCGTACGCGTCCTCCACGAACATCAAAAACCTTCCGCAGCCGTCGCTCATATCCCCGCCTCCCGAACTGAAAATTTTGTTCTGACGTCAATTCATTTATGATAGTATCTTAGCACTATGCGAAGCCCAATGTGAGATCGGAGAGGCGGGGAAATTTTGATGCCGGATGGCGGAGAGCGTAAATTGTCCAGGAGGCGAGTCGTGGTGACCGGAAGGGTGCAAGGGGTCGGGTTCAGATGGAGCGCCCGGTCGCGCGCTTCGGAGCTGGGGCTCACCGGATGGGTGCGAAATCTGCCGGATCGCAGGGTCGAGATCTGTTTTCAGGGCGAGGCCGGGGCCGTGGACGAGATGGAGGACTGGTGCCGGGTCGGTTCGCCCTGGTCTTATGTCCGCGGAGTAACGGTCTCCGACGACGCTCCCCTTGACGGCGAAAACGGATTCGAGGTGAGATGAGCGCGATGCGGCGAATGACCGGCGCTGGGCGTTTTCTGCCCGTCGCGCTCGCCGTGTGCGCGGCGGCGATTTATTCATCCGCTGCCGCGGCCTCCGTTAAACTCGCCCCTCCGGAAGAGGGAGTATATCATTCGGCGCACCCCGACTTCGGAATAAACGACGACTTGGCGACGGCCGAAAGCGTCAGGGAATTCGAGTCCCTCGCGCGGAAGAAAATCGTCTGGGCTTACCTGTCGTGGAACTGGGACGGCGGCATAATTTTTCCGTCGGACTCGTGCCGTTCCCTGCACGGCGAAGGCGTCGTCCCGCTAGTCGGGATAATGCCGTGGAGCCTTCTCGAACAAAACGCGCCGGAACCCGTCTACACGCTCGACAGAATACTGCGGGGCGATTTCGACGCGGAACTCTCGCGATGCGCCGACGACGTACGCGCCCTCGGATTTCCTATAATGATGGAGTTCGGCCCGGAGGTCAACGGCTCATGGTTTCCGTGGAACGGAGCGTGGAATGGCAGGGACGCCGACGATTACGGCGAACGCGGCGAACCGGACGGCCCGGAGCGTTTCAGAGACGCGTACAGGCATGTCGCCGAAATTTTCAAGAAACGCGGAGCGGCTGACGTGACGTGGGTGTTTCATATCGCCGCCGCCGGCTCGCCGGAACCGCTAAAAGAAAAATGGAACGAGCCGGGCCGTTACTATCCTGGCGACGAATGGATCGACTGGATAGGCGCGAGCGTCTACGGCAGGCTGCGCGCGGGATATGCGGTCCCGTTCGGCGATATCATGAAAAACCTCTATGACGTCATGTGCGCGCTGTCCCCGTCGAAACCGCTCGCCCTGCTCGAACTCGGCGTATCGGAGGGAGACGGCAAAGCCGCCTGGATAGCCGCCGCGATGAGCGCGGCGGCGTCGGGGCTTTATCCCAGGATCAAGGCGGTCTCATGGTGGAACAAAGCCCTTCGTCAAGACGGTTCTCGCTCCGCTTTGGAAATAAACAGCTCCGAGGCCAGCCTCGAAGCGTACCGGGAAGGCGTGAAAAATTTCGCCGGCGCCGCCGTGTGGAGCGATGAGTGACGATGCTCTCCCTTGTTCACCGCGGCCAATCCTCTGTTTTCAACCCTTCGACCCCGCCGAACTCTCTCATGTTGTTTGTGACCAGTATAAATCTGTGAGACTCCGCGTGCGCGGCAATAAGCATGTCAAATTTTCGTTGGTTCGAAAATTATTTGACCTGTCTTGACATTTAGCGAATTGACTGATATTCTTTATGCGATCGAGGTGCTTGGCACTCGATATGCGCGAGTGCTAATAGGTCGAAAAAGCGCTTGATCGGGGGAGGATGTCCTCATGCTGACCGAAAGGCAATTGGAAGTGCTGCTTTCCGTGGTTCACGAGTTTATCGAGAGCGGTGAAAAGGTCGGGTCCAGGACTCTCTCGAAAAGATATCTCAAGGGGCGGAGCGCCGCTACCATAAGGAACGAAATGGCCGACCTCGAAGAGATGGGTTATCTCGTGCAGCCGCATACGTCGGCGGGACGGGTTCCGACTACCATGGCGTACAGGCTGTTCGTGGACAGCATGCTTCAGCGCCTGCCCAAAAACGAGCGAAGCGGCGCGTGGATAGCTCATCTGAGGGAGCACAGGGACGGTCTGCGCGGCGCGCTGTCCCACGCTTCGGAGATGCTGTCGCAGTTGTCGAGCTACGTGGGCATGGCGGCAGTGATTCAGTTGGAACAGGCGCGCCTCGGCAGGATAGATTTCATCAGGGTCGATTCGTCGCACTTCCTGCTGCTCGTCATCCTGGAGGGCGGAGTGGCGCATCACAGGATGGTGAACGTGCCGTGCGATCTTTCGCAGGATACGCTGGAGGCTTTGGCGCGGAAAATAAACATTCTGGCGGGGTATCAGTGGAGCGAAGTGCGCGAGATACTGCACAGTTATATCGTGAACGAGCTTGGGAAGTACGCGGATTCCTGCAAAAGGGCAATAGGAGAGTTGGACTCGATTTTGGCGGACGAGCAGACCACGCTCTATACCGGATCGCTCGCAAACCTCTTCGACGTCCCCGATTTTCAGGACATCGGCCATTTCAGGGCGCTCTTTTCCGTGCTCGAACAGGAGGACGAACTGGCTAAACTGCTGATGAGATACGGTCAGAAGGATGGCATAGGGGTGATAATCGGCGAGGAAAACATGGTGCCGGAACTGAAAAACTGTTCCGTGATACTCTCGAGTTCCAGCACCGACAGAACCCGCACTATGCTTGGCGTAATAGGCCCCAAACGGATGAACTACGAGCGCGTGATCGCCGCGCTCGACAGAGTTTTGAGCGAAATGGAGGGAACTTCGGAGAATGACGGCGGCGAAGGAGATGGAGAAGATGCGCTGTGACGAAGAGATACAGCGGGAAGAACCCGCTCCGCCGGAGGAAATGGCGGACGAGGTTCGCGAACCCGAGAACGGCATAGAAAGCCTCAAAGCGGAAATCGAGGAAGCGCGCGCCGAAGCGGAGCAGTGCAGGAACGAGGCGGCGCGCGCGAAAGCTGATTTTTACAACTACAGGACGAGAATAGAGCGCGACAGAACACGGGACAGGATTTTGGCGGCCGAGAGCGCGGTGTTGGATCTCCTTCCGGTGCTGGACAATCTCGAACGCGCACTGGACGCCGAAAGCGACAGGGAATCCTCCATGTACAGGGGAATCTCCATGGTACAGAGGCAATTTTTCTCCGCGCTGCAAAATCTCGGGCTGAAAGTGATAGACACGTCCGGCGCGTTCGACCCGTCACTCCACGAAGCCGTGACCACGGCGGATACGGAGGACCCCGAAGAGGACGGCATGATAATGGAGGTCTTTCACAGGGGATACATGCTCGGCGATAAAGTTTTGCAGGCCGCTAAGGTCAAAGTCGGCCGCAAGAAATCCGCAAATATCGCGGAACCGGAAAACCATAAAAAAAGCTGATTTATCACGAGAGGCCTGGAGGGTGAAGATTTAAACCCTTGCGTCGCTCGCGTTTTTAATCAGCATTCATAAAATTAACGCCCCAAAGCGGGAAGGAAGGGAACTGAAATGGCAAAAACAACGGGAAAAGTGATAGGAATCGACCTCGGCACCACGAATAGCTGCGTGGCTGTCAAAGAGGGCGACAACATAACGGTGATATCCAACTCGGAAGGCAGCAGGACGACCCCATCGGTAGTGGCTTTTACCAAGGAAGGGGAACGGCTGGTCGGGCAGTTGGCCAAGCGGCAGGCCATCGTGAACACCGATCGCACGGTCATATCCATAAAGAGAAAGATGGGTTCCGACCATAAGGTCAGAATAGACGACAAGTCGTACAGCCCTCAGGAGATATCTGCGATGATACTTCAGAAGCTGAAACGCGACGCTGAGGAATATCTGGGCACGACCGTGACGCACGCGGTCATTACCTGCCCCGCGTATTTCACCGACGCGCAGCGTCAGGCCACCAAGGACGCCGGGACAATCGCGGGCCTTGAGGTTCTCCGCGTGATAAACGAGCCGACCGCGGCCTGTCTTGCGTACGGGGCCGACAAGGAAGGCGAGCACAAGATTCTCGTTTTCGATCTCGGCGGCGGCACCTTCGACGTTTCGATACTGGACGTGGGCGACGGAGTGTTCGAAGTTCTGGCGACATCCGGCGACAACATGCTCGGCGGCGACGACTGGGACAACAAAATAGTCGAGTGGATGATAGCCGAATTCAAAAAATCTGACGGAGTGGATCTGAAGAGCGACAAAATGGCCGTTCAGCGCCTGCGCGAGGCCGCGGAAAAAGCAAAGGTCGAGCTTTCTTCGATGGCCGAAACGACGATATCCCTGCCCTTCATCACAGCCAATCAGGACGGTCCGAAACATATGGAACTCACCCTCACGAGGGCGAAGTTCGAAGATCTCACGCGCGACCTTCTGGAACGCGTTGTGAAACCCACGCAGACCTCGCTCAAAGACGCCGGGCTGTCCGCGTCCGAAATAAATAAGGTACTGCTTGTGGGCGGTTCCACCCGTATGCCGATGGTTCATAAAAAAGTGAAAGAGCTTCTTGGGCACGAACCGACGAAGGGAATAAACCCCGACGAATGCGTAGCGGTCGGCGCGGCCATACAGGGCGCGGTACTCTCGGGAGAACACAAGGACATCGTTCTTGTGGATGTGACGCCGCTGTCGTTGGGTCTCGAAACTATGGGCGGCGTGTTCACCAAGATAATCGACCGCAACACCGCGATCCCGGCGTCGCGCAGCCAGGTTTTCACGACGGCGTCCGACAATCAGCCTCAGGTCGAGGTGCACGTCCTTCAGGGTGAACGGGCCATGGCCTCTGACAACGTCACGCTCGGCAAGTTCACACTCGATGGAATTCCACCTGCGCCCAGGGGCATACCCCAGATAGAGGTCACTTTCGACATCGACTCGAACGGCATAGTGAACGTCACGGCTAAGGACAAGGGCACCGGAAAGGCGCAGCATATCACCATCCAGTCGTCGCGCCTCACGGAGGCCGATATCGATAAGATGCGGCACGACGCGGAAAGCCACGAGGACGAGGACAAGCGCAAAAAAGAACTCATCGAGGCTCGCAACGAGGCCGACACATTCATCTATAACGCCGAAAAGAGCCTCAAGGACCTCGGGGACAAGGTAACGGAGTCCGAAAAGGCTTCCGTCGAGGGCAAAATCAACGCCTTGCGCGACGCAATAGCATCTGAGGATGTTTCCCGCATAAATTCCGCGCGCGACGAACTGGCTTCGGCCATGCATCCGATAGCGGAAAAACTCTATGCCGCCAAATCCCAGGAGACTTCCGCGGAGGAAACGCCTGAACCCGCGCAGGAAAACTCGGACGAACAGACTGTCGACGCTGATTTCAGCTCACACGACGGCAACTAGAATAGCATAGGAGCGGGGGTGAATGGCAGTGGCCGCGCCGGGCAAAAAAGACTACTACGAGGTATTAGGCGTGCCGAAAGGCGCCACTGCGGACGATATAAAACGCGCGTACCGGAAGCTGACCAGAAAGTACCACCCGGACGCGAATCCCGGCAACGCGCAGGCGGAGAGCCGTTTCAAGGAGATAAACGAAGCCAACGACATTTTGAGCGATCCGGGGAAACGCGCGCAGTACGATCAGTTCGGTTTTGTCGGAGAAGCGCCGCCGACCGGGACGGATGGTTTCGGAGGGGATTTTTTCGGCGGTTTCGGGGATATATTCGAGAACTTATTCGGGGGAGTTTCAGGTTCGCGCGGAGCGAATCCCAACGCTCCCAGACGCGGTTCCGATCTCGAAATGACAATGCGGGTCACGCTCGAGACGGCTTATCGCGGCGCGACCCGCGAGGTGGAAGTCCCAAGGGAGGAAAACTGCTCCCACTGCGACGGCAGCGGCGCGGAGCCGGGTTCCAAAGTAACCGCCTGCGCCGCGTGCGGCGGCAGGGGGCAGGTTGAACGAGCCGCGAATACGCCCTTTGGCCGAATGGTCCAGGTGGTTCCATGTACTGCGTGCGGCGGCAGAGGAAAGGTTATAGAAACTCCCTGTTCCAAATGCAGAGGTTCCAAACGGGTCAGGAAGACCCGCAAGCTGGAGGTCAAAATCCCTCCCGGAGTCGACTCGGGAACGCGCCTTCGCATATCCGGCGAAGGAGAGGCGGGAAGGAACGGAGGCCCGTCCGGCGACCTCTATATACTGCTCGATGTGGCGGCCGATTCCCGTTTCCAGCGCGACGGCGCGGACCTTCACATACGGGTGGACATAGAGGTGCCGCAGGCGGTTTTGGGAGCGTCGGTGTCGGTGCCGACGCTCGACGGCGACGAGAAGCTCGACGTTCCCGCGGGAACCCAGCCCGGTTCCATATTGCGGATAAAAAACCGAGGAATGCCGAAATTACGCGGTTCCGGAAACGGGGACCTGCACATCCACGTGCGTGTGAACGTGCCGAAAAATCTGTCCGCGCGAGGGAAACAGCTTATGACCGAACTGGCCTCCGAGATGAGGGTCGACGTAGCCGACAGCAAGGGTATCTTCGACAGGATAAAGGACAAATTCTCCGGTTAACCGCGTGGACTTTCGATAAATGTTGTAAAATGGGGAGAGGGTTTATAGCGCTCTCTCCATTATTTTTGCCCGATCGGAGGCGTGACGGATGGGGAATTACTGGTGGTATATCACGGTGCTTTTGAAGGACGGCGCGGACGGGCGTTATGAAAACGAACAGATACTCTATTCGGCGGCGGAACTGTCCGGCAGCATAGGAACCGAAGTTCAGGAGCTTCCGGATGGAATACGCATGAGAATCTATTACCATTCCGGCGATGAGATTTCCTCCTGGCGCGGGAAGCTGCTTGACGCTTTTGAACCGTGGCCGGGCGTCAAAATAGAGGACATGGGCAAGATCGAAAATCAGCAGTGGTCGCGGCAGAGCGAAGACGCGTTTCCTCCCCTTGAGGTAGGGCGAACGCTCGTCGTTCTCGCTCCCTGGCACAAAGGCCGTGAATCCTCAGAACGCGTTCCTATATATATCAACCCAGGAAGCGCGTTCGGGACAGGTTATCACGAGAGTACGCAGGCCGCCCTCGAACTTTTTGAGCGGCGGATCGGGAAAAACGGGCGCGCCGGGCGCGTCGCCGACGTGGGCACAGGTTCGGGCATACTGTCCATAGCCGCTTTCAAATTAGGAGCGGAGTCCATACTGGCGAGGGATATCGATCCTACGGCGGTGGAAGAGGCAAAAAACAACATGAAACTCAATGGAATCCTGCCCGCGCACTCGGACAAAATCACTATAGAGACAGGCGACCTTCTTCAGGGAATCGAAGGACTCTTCGACCTGATTTTCGCCAACATATTGCTCGAACCGCTGGTCTCCATGCTTCCATCCGTGCCGCGGGTTCTCGCTCCGGGTGGAATTGCCGTCTTCTCCGGCATTACGTCCAGGGAAAAAGCCGAGTTCATCGCCGCGCTGTCCGGAACGGGCCTCGAAATCACCGACCAGATCGAAAAAGAGGAGTGGTGGAGTGTCGCTGCCCAAAATCCGGCTTGAGCACTGCGCGGACGAAGGCGGCGGCCGCTGGCGGCTCGACCGCCCGCAGGCGCGTCACCTCGTGCGAAGCCTGCGTTCTTATGACGGAGCGTCGGTGGAAGGGTTGCTGCCCGACGGATGCGGCGCGCGTTTGTTCATGCGGCTCGAATCCGATGAACGAGGTCATTTCCTTCGCGAAATCAACCGTTCATCGGAACTTCCCGACAACCTCTCTATCACGCTGCTGATCGCGCTGCTCAAGGCTGAACAGTTCGACGCTGTTCTCCGCGCCTCCGCGGAACTCGGCGTAAAGTCCATAATCCCCTTGACATGCGAGCGTTCGGCGCCGCGCCTCGGTGAATGCGAGGCGGCAAAAAAAATCTCCCGCTGGCGTAAGGTTTTGGAGGAAAGCACGCTCGTCTCCGGCGCCGTTTTTCCGCCTCGAATAAGCGTACCCGTGAAAGTCGGCGACATTTCATGGGACGAGCTGCCGCAAACCCGAGCGGCCGCTGTGCTATCCACTGACGCGAGGCCCGTCGCGCTGATATACCCAACTTTGGGAAAAACAGGCGAAGTTGCGCTCGCGGTCGGGCCGGAAGGAGATTGGACTGAGCGCGAAAAAACAAACCTGTTTCAAAACGGTTTCGTCCCCGTATCGCTCGGCAGCCGCGTTATGCGCGCTTCCACCGCGGCCATTGCCGCATGCGGATGGTTTCGTCTGTCGTCTCTCTGATCGGTGAAAACCTTCCGGTTTTGCCAAGTGATGGATAATACCCTCATGCCGGACAATTTTCATCTTAGCGGAAAGACTTTTTCGGTCGTCACTATGGGCTGCAGGGTGAACCACTATGAGGCGGAGGCGGTAGCGGCGGCGATGGAAGCGAAAGGAGCCGTATTCGTTCCCGGCGGCGGGGCCTCGGCCGATATAACGATAATTGTGACCTGTTCGGTGACTTCGGTCGCCGACGCGAAAAGCCGGAAAATCGTGCGGCGCGCACGGCGCGCGAACCCAGAGGGAGCGCTGGTGGCGTGCGGGTGCTGGGCACAGTCCGCCTCCAGCGGCGAGGCGGCCGAGGCGGGAGTGGATATACTGGTTGGAAACCGAGTCAAGAGCGTGATACCGGATTTACTCAATGAGTGGTACGTGACTCGAAAATTTTACGAAAAAAAAATAGACGTCACAAAGAGCGAAGAATGGGACAACATCTCGCTCGATCGTACGCGAATGTCGACCAGGGCTTTTATCAAGGTGCAGGATGGCTGCGAGAGGCGCTGTTCCTACTGCGCCGTGCCGTCCCTGCGGGGGCAGTGCGTATCCCGAGGGTACGAAGATATAGTGAGCGAGGTCGGACGCGTCACGTCGCGCGGCGCGAGGGAAATAGTGCTGACCGGGATTCAGCTCGGCGGCTACAGCGACGGGGACGTTTCCCTCGCCGGGCTGCTGGAACGTATTTCACGCGTCCCGGGAGTGCTCCGGCTGCAGATGGGCTCGCTGGAACCGTTTGCCGTAAACGAGGAACTTTTGAGGACCGCCGCCGATTCGGGGGTTTTCTGCCCGCATCTGCATATACCGGTGGAGAGCGGGGACGACGGAGTGCTCTTCTCCATGCGGCGCGGGTATACGGCGGCGGAATTCGCGCGGATAGCCGATATGACGAGGGCGTATCTGGGAGACGATGTTCATATATCGACCGATCTGATAGTGGGATTTCCCGGGGAGAGCGAAGAGGCCTTTTCGAACAGTCTTGAACTGCTCGAGAAAATTTCGGCTGGAAAGGTGCATGTTTTCCCTTATTCGCCGAGAAAAGGAACGCCTTCCGCCGCGATGGAGCGCCTCCCGGGCGCGGCGGTGAATGAAAGAACCGCCCGCGCGCTCGAACTATCGGAGAAATTGCTGTCGTCCTATGCCGCGAAATGGGTCGGCAGGGAGAACAGAGTGCTTGCCGAAAACGTGAACGACGGCGTGGCGTCCGGATGGAACAGACACTACGTAAGGGTATATTTCCCAGTGAACAGGGACGAAAATGCAATGAGGGGAAATGAATTTTCTACCGAACCTAAAATTTCAATTGGTAGTATACTTTTATGCGAGGGCGCCGATATGGATATGGAAAAAATTGCCCCGTATGAGGAATAAATCCCGTGATCGGGGACAGGTGAAGGGCGTGTCAACTTGAGCGGCGAAATTACCGTGGGCGTCGATCTCGGTACGAGGTATGCCCAGCTTGCTGTGGATATCCCGGGCCGGGGCGTGAAACTCATCCCGAACAGATGGGGCGAGAAAAGGACCCCTTCGATGGTGGCGTTCACAAAAGACGGGCTTGTGGCGGGAGAGGACGCCGCGCGAGTGTTGCTCACCGCTCCCGACAAGGTCTGGTGGGATATGAAGCGCCGTTTGGGATCCAATTGGGCGGCCTCCGTATCCGGGCGCACCTATACGCCCGAGGAATTGCTGCTTCCGCTCCTGTGCCTCTTGCGCGAAGACGCCGAGGCCTATTTGGAGACGTTTGTTTCGTCCTGCGTGCTGGCCGTTCCCGCGCATTTCAGTTTCCCCGAGAGAGGAGCGCTCTCGAGGTCCGCGCGCAAGGCCGGTTTCGAGCGCGTGCGGATAGTGAACGAGCCGACCGCGGCCGCGCTTTCGACAGGCATAGACGGACGTTTCCTGATAATAGATTTAGGAGCCGGAACTCTCGATATGTCGCTGGTCGAAGGCGACTCGGGTGTTTTTCAGGTGCTCGATAGCCAGGGACGCAGGGACATAGGCGGGCTGGACTTCGACAGATTGCTCGCGGGGCACATGTGCCGCCATTCAGGCGTCCGGATGTCACACCCCGGCGACCCGAGGGCTTCTCTGATGATGAAAGAGGCCGAAGAAGTGAAAATAGCTCTTTCGAGCGTCAATAAAACGGTGTGGCGAGTGCCGGCCGGATTGTCCCCGGAATGCCGCTCGATAGATATTTCCCGCGCCGATTTTGAAACGTTGATATATCCCCTTATGGAAGAAATTTTAAGAATGGTCGAAAAAATGTGGCGCAGGTATGCCCCGCAGAAACTGCTGATCGTGGGCGGAAGCAGCCGTATACCGATGCTGCGCCGTATGCTCTCGTCGCGTGTGCGCGAGCCGGATCGCAGCGCGCCCTTCCCTGAAGACGCCGTGGTCACCGGCAGCGCAATGTATGCCCACCAGGGCAAAGAGCGCCTTTTGATAGATGTGCTGAGCAAAAGCCTTGGCATAATGAATTCCGACGGGAAAGCTATTCCGCTGCTCCTCAAAGGCTCTCCGCTTCCGGCCGAGGCCCGTCAGCATTTCTCGGCTTACTGAAGCGGGTCGATAAAGATAACCGTAGTTCAATGCGAAAAAAACCCCCGCAGCATAGGACGGGTATTGCAGACCCTGTCGATCGGAGGCGTGGCCGACGGGGAGACGGTCGAGGTAATTTTCAGTGTGGACGGCGGAGGATTGTTGCATGTCGAGGTGAGACGCGGAAAAAAGAAGACCAGCCGCAGAACTATATCTCTCGAAAGCGACGAACACGGCGAATCGCAATGCGATTTGCCCGCGGAAATACGAATCAGGGAAAACAGGCTGGCCAGACTGTCGATGGCGATCCCGGGCGATTTTCAGCCCCGGATTGCCGCAATCACAAAGGACGCGCGCGTCTTCCGCGGCGAGGACAGATCGCTGCAATGGAAGGTGCTGGAGGTGCTGGACAGAATGATAGCCGAGATGGAACAGGTGATCTCGCCGTGACGCGAAGTACCGAATTCGAGATACTCGGCCTGTCGCCGGACGCAAGCTGGGAGGACGTAAAACACGCGTTCCGGAGACTGGCGAGACTCTATCACCCGGATATCGCGGGACCGGACGGGGCCGGCAAATTCGCTGAGATAACGGAAGCGTATATGACGCTGAAGGAAGCGGCGTTCAACGGAGTGGGACAAATTCCCCGAACGCGGCCCCCGGGTGCGCGGACATCGTACCGCGAAACGGGAAGCGGCCGCGTCGAGTCTATCTTCAAAAGGCTTTGGAGAAAACTCCTGTCGCTGAAGCGGAAGAAGGAGTGGAATTCGTCTCGGGACGGAACCATTCCCCCGGCGCGGGCGCGTTTCATAGACAGCATAATATCACGCGCCGAGTCTGAAATGTACGGAGTGCTGTCGCAGAAGAACGATTTCGCCGTTAAAAACAGAGTAGACGCCGTAATCCGCCGTCTTGAAAGCAGACACCCGGCCGTCGTTCTGCTGGCGCTTCGTCAGATATCGGTCTACAATATCAGGGAAGAAGTCGCGGAAGCGGTCGTGGAGCATTTCAGGAAAAATGCCCCGGCGACCGATACTTTGGAGCGGCTGCTCGATCTGTTTTCGAACTCCCCAAAGCGCGACGAACTGGCCCGCGCTCTGCTGCCGCACCTGGATAAATTTACCGAGTCCGATGCGCTCATCCTGCTGAGCCGCTTCAGGTGGTGGAAAGCGCCTCAGGAGATGATGCGGCCCTTTTTGGCCAGCAGCTCCCCCGCGGTTGTCGCCGGCACACTTTCCTGCTGGCGGACGGCCGAGATCGGCGGAAGCCGGGAACTTACGGAATTGCTTAAAAAAGACGAGGAAACTATTCTGGTTCCCTTGCTGCGTCTGCTGCGGCGCGAGAAGCTGCCGAACTGGGCCGCCGTAAGGCTCGGGGAACTGATGAAGGAACATCCATCCCCGGCTGTACGAGTGTGGGCTTCCGCTATTGTGCGAGATCAAAACCTGAGTTAAAATATATTTAAGTGTTACCCATTGGGGAAAACGCCGTAATTTTGGCGTTGACTGCGTACGCTGAAAACGTAAGGTTGGGTCCCCTCACGTTTTTGAAATATGGCGCAGGCGGTATGGAACAAGGGAGGGGGGACAAAAAAGATGACCAGCGTAACCCGGCGCGACAACGAGTCCATCGAAGATACATTGAAACGGTTCAAGCGGGAACTTCGCAAGGTTGGGGTACTTCGGGAAGCCAGGAAACACGAGCATTACGAGAAACCAAGTGAAGTAAAGAAACGCAAGAAGGCGGCTTCCGTACGAAACAAACACAGGAGGACCGAGTAGATGTCCTGTCCTCTTGCAGACAGAATACAGCGTGACATGGTCTCGGCTATGAAAAACAGGGACGAGTTGAGACTGAGAACATTGCGCCTGCTCAAAACCGCGATGCAGTTGGTTTCCTCCGAAAAAGGCAGGACCGGCAATCTGACCGACGAAGATGTTCAGGCCCTGGTGAGGCGCGGCGTAAAGCAGCGCGAGGAGGCCGCGGACCTCTACAAAAAAGGCGGAGCGGAAGATCGCGCCCGAAACGAGCTGGAAGAAGCCCGAATACTGTCGGAGTATCTTCCCGCTCAGTTGGATGACGCCGCTCTGAAAGAAATCGTTTCGGGCGTCATAACGTCGCTTGGCGCGTCAAGCCCGAAAGATATGGGCCGCGTAATGAGCGGAGCGGTGAAAGAAGTCTCCGGCCGCGCCGACGGCAAGCGAATAAAAGAGACAGTCCAGCAGCTCCTGAACTGAATTGCCAATATAACAATATAACCTCGAAATGACCGGGCGGGGCGCCCGGTCATTAAACATTATGCTGTTCATGTCTTTTTGTCCTCCTCGAAATCTAGCAATAGTTGCCGGAATCCGTGATTTCCCCCCTCTTGTTCATCCGCGTTGCTCACCGTGAGGCCCATCAGACGGATCTTGTTGTCCTCGTCGAATTTGATGGAGGAGAGCAGTTCTCTTGCCACTCTCCAGAAAACGTTCATATCTTCGACAGGTTTGGAGAACGTTTTGCGTTTCGTCACATCACAGAAGTTCGCGTATTTTATCTTGAGCGTTACGGTTCGTCCGAAAAAACAGCTTTTGGAAATCCGGCGCCATGTTTCCTGGGTTATCCCCCAAAGCCTTTTTACGAGTTCGTCCCAATCGCAGGAGTCGGAGAGGAATGTGTTCTCGGCGCCGAGAGATTTCCTGACGCGCTCCTGCGTCACCTCGCGATAGTCGATCCCTCTCGAGAATAAATAATACATGCGCCCTGTTTTTCCGAACAGGCGGATCAGTTCAGCCTCTCCGAATCTCTTCAGATCGCTTCCGGTATGAATGCCGAATTCGTGCATCTTTTTCGCCGTGACGCGGCCCACTCCCCAGAATTGCTCTATCTTCAGCGTTTCAGTGAATCGTTCCGCCTCATTCGGCGGTATGACGAACATGCCGTCCGGTTTATTATAGTCGGACGCCACTTTTGCCAGGAATTTGTTGATGGAGACGCCCGCCGAAGCGGTCAGCCGGGTGACATTTTTGATCCGCCCGCGAATTTCTTCCGCGATAAGCGTGGCCGACCGTATGCCAAATTTATTGTCCGTAACGTCCAGATACGCCTCGTCCAAAGAAAGAGGCTCGACCAGGTCGGTGTATTCTAGGAATATCTCCCTTATTTGAGACGAAACCTCACGGTACACGTCGAACCTCGCGGGCGCGAATATTATATCGGGGCATCTTGCGAGCGCGGACAGCGACGGCATGGCCGAATATACCCCTCTTTTCCGGGCTTCGTAGCTGGCGGCCGCCACAACTCCCCGTTCGGCGGCGCGCCCCACCGCAAGAGGCTTGCCCCTGTACTCGGGGTGATCCCTCTGTTCGATGGAGGCATAGAAAGCGTCCATATCTACGTGGATGATCTTTCGCATCGGTCTCCCATGAGTCACAAATTCCGGATTCGTCTATATCATTTCAGCCAAAATACATATACCGCGCCAAACGATATTATACGACAATGCTTGCGCGTTTTTATCGTTTACGGGGATTACGATCGCGCGCTCTCCGTCGATATACTCGGCCGCGAACTGACGCCGCCTGAGGCGAAATTTGACGTGTATAGAGTATATTGTTCGAAAATAAGCGATAATGGTACGAGGATTGAATCCGCGGGATATCCGTAATTAGGTTGTATTTATCCTAATTCAATGATATTCTGTTAATGGCTATTATCTTAAAAAATAACGCGCCGCATTATGTGTTTTTGGATTACGGCCTGTTCCGCCAGGATAATGAGAGCGTGGACGCTGTGGTTTCGCGCATTTTTGGAAAGCGCATCAAAGCGTTTGAGGAGTTGGCGGAATGATTACGCTGAACGAAGAGCAGGTCAAACATCCGCATAAAAGACTGTCGGATGGCGCGGGCGGATCGGACGGGAAAAGGACAAAAATTTGAGGCTCGGCGACCTGACGGACGAACGAATCGCAATCCAGTGCCACGATAACCCCGACGCGGACGCTCTGGCGTCCGGGTTCGGGTTGTGGCGTTTTTTCACCGCCGCCGGCCGCGATGTGAAATTTTTTTATCGGGGTCCGGCGGTGAGGAAACCCAATCTGCTCGGAATGATAGAGGAACTTAGTATCCCGGTGGAGCGCGCCCCGGATATCAAGAAATGGGACGGGCTTTTGATAACCGCGGACTGCCAGCACGGGGCCGGAAACGTGTCACGCGTGGAAGCGCCCAGGGTCGCCGTGATCGACCACCACATCCAGGAGGGCGAGCTGCCGGAGTTGCGCGAACTGTGCCCTTGGCTTGGAAGCTGTTCGACACTCGTGTGGAAACTGCTTTCGGACGAATCGTTCCCCATCGACATAAAACTTGGCACCGCGCTGTACTACGGGCTTTTCACGGACACTGGCGGTTTTTCTGACGTGCGCCATCCGCTTGATCGCGACATGTGGGACGCGGTCCCGGCGGATCACGCCATATTGAGGAAACTCAGGAAGTCAAACCTGTCGATGTCTGACCTCTCCGTCGCCTCCGCCGCGCTGAGCGACCTTCGTTTCGACGAGGCGCGTCGGTTCGTCGTCATCTCAGCCCCGCCATGCGACCCCAATCTCCTAGGATTCATGAGCGACCTCGCGATGGAAGTGGATAAAGTGGATATCGCGGTTGCCTGCTCGGAGGGCGCCGACGCGATAAAATTTTCCGTGCGCTCCGCCGCGAGGGAGGCGAAAGCCTCCGATCTCGCCGCGTGGATAGCGAAAGGAATCGGATCGGGAGGCGGTCATAAGGACAAGGCGGGCGGAGGCATAGCCCGGTCGAAATACGCGGACCGTTTCGGTGATACGCCGATTGCCGAATGGTTCGGCGGAACGATCCGGGATTATCTGGACGGAAGCGCGATAATAGACTGCTCCGAACCGGACTCGGCGGCGGATCGCCTCCGGCGCGTCGGCGCCATGAAGAGCTGGCGCAAACTTCCAGCGCGTCTGGGCTTCGTTCCCTGTCACAGGCTATTCGGCGACGGCGCCCCGCTCCAGGTTCGGATGCTGGAAGGGGATATCGACATCGACGCGGACGAGGATACGATCCTCATGATCGGCCTCGGCGGGGAGGTCTATCCAACGACGCTCGAAAAGTTCATCGGGAGTTACACGCTCATCGGAGAGCGTTTCGATTCGGAGTTCCCGTATCCTCCGGCCGTGCTGAACAAAAACACCGGTGAACGGCTGTCTCTGACGGAACACGCCGAAACCTGC
>JAISYN010000369.1 GCA_031269915.1 Synergistaceae bacterium | reverse complement strand
CTATACTGAGCGCCGATCCCCTTGCCGTGGGCGAATCGGTGCGGTCGCTCGGCGGCGAGGCGGATTGGATACATGTGGACATAATGGACGGGCATTTCGTTCCGAACCTCTCCTATGGGGCTATGATGGTAAAGGCGCTGAAAAGGGCATTCGGGGATATTTTTCTGGATGTCCATCTTATGGTGGAACCGGCCGAAGCTTTCATCGGGATGTTCTCGGAGGCTCGTCCCGATATGCTTACCGTTCAGGTGGAGGCGGCGAAACACATCCACAGGGCCCTTCAGGAGATACGCGAGTCGGGTATCCGCCCCGGCGTCAGTATCAACCCAGGGACGCCGGTATCTGTTCTGGAGCCTGTGCTTCACATGGCGGATCTGGTACTCGTCATGACCGTCAACCCCGGTTTTGGCGGGCAGAAATTTCTTCCCGAAACGCTGACTAAGATAAAGAGCCTCGTGCGATCGCGGGCCGCGAATTCGCTCGATTTCCTGATAGAGACTGACGGGGGCGTAAACACTGAAACGGCGGGAAAACTGGTTTTGTCGGGATGCGACGTTTTGGTGGCCGGTTCCGCGATTTTCGGGCGCCCGGACCCCGCCGGGGCGGCGCGCGAAATACGGAATGCTTCCGAAAGCAGATTGGAAGCGTAAATGATGCGTCGGGACACAGTCGGAAGCGGAAGCGAAAACGGCGGCGAGTCAAAGCGGCTGGGCGGCATGCTCAAAGCCCTCAGGGAAGCGCAGGGGCTTACCTATGACGACGTATCCCTGGCGACCCACGTGAGGCCGCATATCATCCGCGCGATAGAGGACGGCTCCGTGGAAAACATCTCGGCTCCGGTTTACGCGAGAGGATTTATAAAGACGTACTGCGAATATCTCATGGCGTCGGATCTCTGGAAGAAGTACAGCCAGGGCAAACTGTCCCAGGACGACTCTGGGGATATTGGCGCGGATGGCGACGGCAAGTCGGTCGATATACAGCATCCCACCCCGATTTTCAGGCGTTCGTCGATCGTATGGGTGTATATAATACTCGTGATGGCCGTGACGGGCGCGGCCTATCTCTTGTGGAGCCAGCGCATGGAATCCGGAGTTCCGGAAGCCCTTTTTTTCCAGCGTTTTTCACAGGAGGGGAGTTTCGACGTATCAGTCTCCCCCGTATCGAATGACGCGGCCTCCGCGGCAATTTCCGGCGATGCGGAACTCATCTCGTCCGGGGACGCGGCGTTTATGGGAATGCTGCCGATTCCGGCGCCCAGGAGTTCCGATGCGGTTCTCTCCGGCGACGGGGCGGCCGTCGCCTCCGGAGATCTGTCGTGGATGTACGAGACGTCGGCATCGAGCAGGCCGAGGGCCGAACTCCCTCAACTTGTGGAAAGGACGCTGCTGATCGAGATAACGGGCTCCAACAATAAATTGACAGTCACGCAGGGCGGCAAGGTCGTGACGAGGAGAACTCTGGGCATCGGAGGCAGACGCTCCTACGAGGTCGCCAGCGACGTGAAGGTGACCTTGAGTTCCGGCAACAAGGCCCGCGTCACGTGGCTTGGCAAACGTTACGAAAGCGTCGGTTCCGATAATTCCGAGATAACGCTCATCTTCCGTCCGGACGGCGCCGTCGCCCTGTTAAGCGGGAGATCGCCTCATTTCGCGCCAGGCGCTCCGTAAGAACAGTCGGTTTATGGGCCGTTCCGCGCTTCGGCGCGTTTTTTGCATGAGTCTGGGCTGTTCCAAAAACACGGCGGATTCGGAGAAAATAGCTGGAACGCTTTCGGATTACGGATTCGAAATGGTCGGCGACGCGGCGTCGGCAGACATCGCGATAGTGAACACATGCGGTTTCATCCGTTCGGCCGTGGAGGAAAACATCGCGGCCATCCTAGGTTTAGCCGAATTGAAAAGCGAAGGCCGGCTTAAACTTGTGGGAGTCGTAGGGTGTCTCGTCGCGCGATACGGCAGCGAGTTGAAACGCGACATGCCGGAAGTGGACTTCTGGGCGGGCTGCGACGATATCGGTTCAATCCTCGAATCGACAGGCGCGCGCGGCGCGCGCTTTGCCGCCTCGCCTCGCAGGGAACGCCTGCCCGGGGATATCTCCCACGTCAGATATCTGAAGATATCCGACGGCTGCGACAATAAATGTTCTTACTGCGCGATACCGTCCATAAAGGGGCCCATGTGCAGCCGGCCCGCGGGCGATATCGTCCGGGAGGCCGAAGCTCTCGCTGGGGACGGCGCCGCGGAAATTTGCCTTGTAGCTCAGGATCTGACCGCCTATGGGAGCGACACCGGCCTGCACGGAGGGTTGACGTCGCTTCTGGACGCGCTGGAGACGTCGCTGCCGCGCGATATATGGCTGAGGCTGCTGTACCTGCAGCCCTCGGGTGTCGGCAGGGCTCTGCTAGAAAGGGTGGCCGGCGGCACGCAGGTATTGCCGTACCTCGATATTCCTATACAGCACTCCTCACCAGAGATACTGAAACTTATGAACAGGGGAGCGTCCTCCCGGAAACTCGCGGGGATATTCGAAACGGCCCGTTCCATCAGGCCCGACTTCGCTCTTCGGACCACCTGCATGGTGGGTTTTCCGGGGGAGACGCGCTCTCATTTCGCCTCGCTCATGAGATTTCTCGAAAAAATATGTTTCGACAGAGTGGGCGCGTTCGCGTTTTCTCCCGAGGAAGGCACAGCGGCTGCGAACATGCCCCGCCGCGTTTCGGAGCGCGCCAAGCAAGCGCGGCTCGCGAAGCTGATGTCGCTGCAGGAGGAAGTGTCGCTCTCGAGGCAAACTCTGTTCGTCGGACGCGAACTGGATGTGATGATAGATTCGGTTTCCGCGGGCGGGATCGCCGAGGGACGCTCGTTCAGGGAAGCATACGACGTTGACGGAGTGGTGGAACTCGCCGGAGTTCCCGAGGGAATCGCCCCCGGCGGCAAGATCAGGGCGATAATGACGGGCGCGTATCCGCACGACATGGAGGCGCGGTTTCGGTCGTTCCGGGAGGTCGGCGTCCGAACGTGAGCGTGAGGAAAGAACATCTTTCGACATGGTACGGGGTGATAGCGACTGTTTTCGGGGCCGGCGCGTTTCCCAAAATGCCAGGCACCGCCGGAACCGCCGTCGCGCTCATTGTCTTTTTGCTGACGGGCGCGCCGGGCATGTTTACGATACTGGCGGTCGCGGCGATTGGCGCTATCGCCGCGGGAAGATACGCGAAAGAAGCCGGCGCGGAAGATCCCGGAGAAGTCGTTATAGACGAAGTGGCGGGATATTTCGTATCGGTTTGGGGCCTGGGGCCCGATTTCGCCGTCGTCGCTTTTTTCCTGTTCAGGATCGTCGACATAATTAAGCCGTTTCCGGTGCGCAGTATGGAGAAACTGCCAGGCGGCATCGGAATCATGGCTGACGATATTTGCGGCGGAATCATGGTGAACGCGATGCTGCGGGGTCTGCACTGGCTGTTTTTTTCCGGCGAAATTTCCGCCGTGTTCAAATATTTCGGGATGGAGGTCTGATTTATGAATCGCCGGACTGCGTTCGATCTGAGGCGCGCGGCCGCGGAAGCGCTCTCGGCGGCTCTTCGCGTGAGAGAGTCGTCGCCGCTCGCTTGCGGTAATATCTTTACGTTCGCGGAGTCCTGCACGGGCGGGCTACTGGCGTCGTCGGCAGCGTCGGTTTCCGGCGTTTCCGGGGTATTTCCTGGCAGCGTCGTCACTTACAGCGATAAAGCGAAAATAGAACTCCTTTCCGTCGTCCCTGAAACGATAGAACGCTATGGAGCGGTGAGCGCGCAGTGCGCGGCCGAAATGGCGCGAGGCGCTCTTGATCTGTTCGGCGCGTTTGTGGCGGTCAGCGTCACCGGAATAGCCGGGCCCGGCGGCGGCAGCCCGGAAAAGCCAGTGGGCACGGTGTGGTTTGCCGTTGCTCACGCGGACGGGCGTATCAGACTGAAACGCGGATACTATCCCGGACGAAACAGGCGCGCCGTGAGGGAACGCGCCGCGTTCTCGGCCCTCGTCATGTTGATCGGCGGGCTCAGGTACGAGATCGAACGCCTTGCGGCGCCGTAGTGAGGCCCGGCGGAGAGATGTCCGTCCTAATTGAAAATGGAATTCCGAGTAGAATTTGACATTGCAGATATCATGGAGGCGATTTCGAAGTGGCTAAAAAAAAGGAACCAATGACCAAAGATGAGATACTTGACAAGGCGATAACCGATATCAAACAGAAGTTCGGCGACGGCTCGATAATGAAACTAGGCGACCGGACGAATATGAACGTCGAAGTGATACCGACGGGCGTACTGCCGCTGGACGTGGCTCTGGGCATCGGCGGCGTGCCGCGCGGACGCGTTGTGGAGCTGTACGGCCCCGAAGGCGGCGGCAAGACCACCATAGCTCTTCACATCATAGCGGAAGCGCAGAAGGCCGGCGGGGTCACGGCCTTCATCGACGCGGAGCACGCTCTTGATCCCGGGCTCGCCCGATCGATAGGCGTGGACATCGGCAACATGTACATATCCCAGCCCGACAGCGGGGAACAGGCATTTTACATAATTGATTCGCTGGTGCGCAGCGGAGCGGTCGACCTGATAGTGGTTGATTCCGTTGCCGCGCTCACTCCTCAGAGCGAGATAGACGGCAAAATGGAGGAAGGCCCCAAAAGCGTCGGCCTGCACGCGCGGCTGATGTCGTACGCCCTGCGGCGGCTCACGGCCGTCATATCCAAGAGCAAGACAACGGTGATCTTCATAAATCAGCTCCGCTCGGTAATCAGCACAGGCTACAGCAACGGTCCGACGGAGACCACCACGGGCGGGCGGGCGCTGAAATTCTACAGCTCGGTCCGCATAGAGGTGAGGCGTTCCGATGCGGTGAAACATGGGGATATACCCATAGGACACGAACTCAAGATAAAAGTAACCAAAAACAAACTCGCGCCTCCCTTCCGTACCGCCCACACGACGCTGATTTACGGCAGGGGAGTGCCGCGGGCGATGGCCGTGCTGGACATGGCCGTCGATATGGAGGTCGTGAAGAAAAGGGGCTCGTGGATGGCGTACAAGGGCGAATCGATCGCCCAGGGCAAGGAGCAGACCATGGAGAAACTGATCGAGCGCCCAGACCTGATGTCCGAGATAGAGCGCGACGTCATGGCCAAGGTGAAAGAGGCGAACGGAATGATACCCGAGGGCGACGCCGATACAGCCGGCGCGGGGGACGAAGCCCTGTTCCAGGAGGGCGGGATAAACGAATCCATGCTGGAGGAGGGGGCCATAGCCCTCGACCTCGACGCCCCGTTCCCGACGGAATAACGCTCCGGGGCGAAGACGGCGAACGAGGGGCCGCGCGGCCCCTCGTTCGCGTAGTATCTATCGCAAGTTTTCTCTAGTGGCGCAAGCCCAGGCCCTGAATCAGGTTCTGGTAACGCCCGAAATCTTTGCTCCTCAGGTATTGCAGCAGTTTGCGCCGTTTACCTACCATTATCAGCAGCCCGCGGCGGGAATGAAAATCCTTTTTGTGGATTTTCATGTGTTCGGTGAGCTGTCTTATCCGCGTCGTGAGGATGGCAACCTGTACCTCCGGCGAGCCGGTGTCGGCGCCGTGGGTCTTGTATTTCTCAATTACCTGCGTTTTCAATTCCTTGTCGATCACTTGATTCACTCCCAATGATTTTATCCTTTGACTCAGGCCAACGTAGTGCGATTACGATGGTCCGGGTGGAAGGTACGTCGGATTATAACATAACGGTTTTGAAACGCGCAAATTATGCGGCGGCGTTTCCTCTGTTTTCGGCCCTTCTGCGTTCGTTCGGATCAAGTATGTTTTTGCGGAGCCGGACCGACTTCGGCGTTATCTCCACCAGTTCGTCGTCTTCTATCCACTCCAGCGACGACTCTATAGTCATCTGACGGGGAACGTCGAGCACTATGGTCGCGTCCTTCGTGGCTGATCTGTGATTCGTCTGCTGTTTGCGTTTAGCGGGATTGCAGGGGAGGTCCTTCGTTTTGGAGCTTTCGCCGACGATCATGCCGCAGTAGATTTTATCCCCAGGCTCGATGAAGAGCGTCCCGCGTTCCTGCAAATTTTCGAGGCTATAGCTCGTCGCTATCCCCGAATCCATGCTCACCATCGAGCCACGCGTCCGCGAGGTTATCTCGCCCGCCCACGGCTCGTATCCAGTGACGCGCGACGAGAGAATACCAAGCCCCCGCGTGTCGGTCAAAAATTCGCCCCTGTAGCCTATGAGGCCCCTGGTCGGGATTTGAAACCTCAATTTCAGCACGCCGGTTCCGCCGTTCTCCATGTTCTTCAGATTCCCCTTACGGAGAGCTATTTTCTGTATCACTATGCCCTGGTATTCCCCCGGCACGTCGATCGCGAGTTCCTCGACCGGCTCGAGCAGCGCGCCGTCGGGCGCGGTCCGCGTTATGACCTCCGGGCGGGAGACGCAGAACTCCATCCCCTCGCGCCTCATCTCTTCTATCAATATTCCGAGGTGCAGCTCTCCTCTCCCGGAGACCTTGACGCCGTCCGGGCGGCCGATGTCCTCAACCTTCAGCGCCGGGTCCACGCGCGCTTCGCGCGTCAGTCTGTTCATTATCTGGCGCAATGTCGCGGCGTTTCCATCCTCACCGGCGAACGGGCCGGTGTTCACAAGAAAGAACATCGACACGGTCGGCTCCTCTATATCGAGCGGAGACAGGGGAGAGTCGGATAGAGACTGCGCGGAGAGCGTGTCGCCCAGGGTGATTTCGTCAGGTCCGGAAACCCAGACGATCTCTCCCGCGCCGGCTTCCTCCGTCTCGGCGCGTTCCAGCCCTTCCGTGACGAATATGTGAGCGCAGGTCTCCTCGCGCTGGGATACTATTTCAAAATCCGCGGAGCCCGGATTTTTTCGCCTCGTGCGGGTGACGGTGATTCTGCCGCCCTTTCTGAGCGTACCGCTTCTGACGCGCCCGCAAGCAATGCGCCCCAGATAGTCGCTCCACGTTATGGCGCTCGCCTGCATCTGGAAGGGAAGCGATTCGTCGACCCTGGGGGGAGGCACAAAATCGATGATCGTCCGGAAAAGCTCGTCCATGCCGTGCTCTTCGGAGCTGCCGCGCAGCTCTTTCGTCATCCAGCCGTCGAGTCCCGAGCCGTAGAGCACGGGAAATTCGCACTGTTCGTCCGTCGCGCCCAGTTCTATAAAAAGGTCGAACGTTCTGTCGAGAGCCGTTTCCGGGGCCGCGTTCGGCCTGTCTATCTTGTTGACGACCACGATAGGCCGCAGGCCGAGCTTCAACGCGCGAGTCAGCACATAGCGCGTCTGGGGCATGGGGCCTTCGTTGGCGTCGACGAGAAGAAGAACTGAATCGACCATCGAGAGAACCCGCTCGACCTCGCCTGAAAAATCAGCGTGGCCCGGGGTGTCCACGATGTTTATCTTGTAGCCGTTCCAACTGACGGAACAGTGTTTGGCCTTTATCGTTATACCTCTTTCTTTTTCGAGCGAAAGCCCGTCCATCACGCGTTCCTCGACGCGCGCGTTCTCGCGGAAAGTCCGCGCTGCCCTGAATATGGAGTCGATTAATGTCGTTTTGCCGTGGTCGATGTGGGCGATTATCGCCACGTTTCTGATCTTTGAAGCTTCGTGCACAAATGTCACCTCGTCCTCGCTGTAATGCGCATCGCGTAAATTAATATCATATCATCTAACGGCAAAATTCGCAAAATATGCTAGAATGCGATTGGGAAGCGTTTCATCCAGTCGCCGTCGGATAGCCGGCGGAGGAAAGTCCGGGCTCCTCAGGGCAGGGTGCAGGAGAAATTCCTGTGGGCGCGAGCCCAAGGAAAGTGCCACAGAAAACAGACCGCCCGCCCGAAGGCGGGCAAGGGTGAAAAGGCGAGGTAAGAGCTCACCGGACGCGCGGCGACGCGCGTGCCTGGCAAACCCCACCCGGAGCAAGATCGAATAGGGGAGGATGACGCGGCCCGCCGACTCCCGGGTACGATCGCTCAGATAAATGACTGGACACGACAGAACCCGGCTTACGAAACGCTTCCCGAATACGCGCGTTTCAGCGATATCCAATCGCTGTATGATATTGTTTGGCCGCGAGGTAGATATAATATTGACGGAGAACTATTATGAGATCATATCGCAAAGAACTTCATTTCCATACCAAGACACGCCGCGCCTATGTCAACATCACGCCGCAGGTCGAGGCCGCGCTTGCCGAAAGCGGCATACGCGAGGGCTTGTGTCTCGTAAACGCGATGAACATCACGGCGAGCGTTTTCATCAACGACAACGAGAGCGGTCTGCACCGTGATTTCGAGCGCTGGCTTGAAAAACTCGCGCCGGAAAAACCTTATGAGCAGTATGACCACAACGGCTATGAGGATAACGCCGACGCGCACCTGAAACGCTCTGTAATGGGACGTGAGGTCGTTGCCGCAGTCACCGGCGGCAGGCTCGATTTCGGGACGTGGGAGCAAATCTTCTACGGCGAGTTTGACGGTATGCGCGATAAGCGGGTACTGGTGAAGATTATCGGGGAGTGAGCGGGCGCGCCGTGGTCATTGCCGGCAACGCCGCCGCTCCGGTGTCGCATCCGCCGGAGCCGGGATTGGGGCCGGAGCCGCCGTCAGGATGTAATTCTTCGAGCCGGTTATGACCTCGCCGTCCCCTATGGTTATGCCGTCCTCGTCGGTTATAGCGAGAGTATGCCAGCGCCGCCCGCCAGGGTTGCAGGCAGCTCGTTTTCGTGAAAGGCGGCGAATAAGATTTTTCTTTCACGGGGTATCACTCCCGTCCGGGATGGCCTTTATCCTGCTGATGTACACGCGCCTTACGAAGAACGATCCGAGCGCCAGCGTCGCCGCTTCCGCCGCGGGGAACGACCACCAGACTGCGTTAACGCTGCCTGTGAGCGACAGCAGCCACGCCATCGGCAGGAGAAAGAGCAGTTGTCTGCTGCCCGCGACCATCAAGCTCTCCATGCCGTTGCCCAGGGCCTGAAATATCGACAGGAACGCGATGCAGAAACCGGCGAAGGGCAGATGGAGGCCGATCGTCCGCAGCGCCGGAACTCCCAGCCGCAGCATCTCGTCGGACGCGTTGAACATTCTGAGCAGCTTGTCCGGGAATATCTCAAACGCCGCCGTGCCGGCGAGCATTATAACGGACGCGTATGTCACCGCTAGTTTTATCGTCCGCATTATGCGTTCTTTGTTCCTCGCGCCGAAGTTGTACGCTATGATGGGCACCATGCCGTTGTTGAGGCCGAACACCGGCATGAATATGAAGCTGTTCAGCTTGAAGTAGACGCCGAACACCGCCGCCGCCGTGGACGTGAAGGAGAGCAGTATCCTGTTGAACCCGTATATCATGACCGAACCGAGCGAGCCCATCATTATCGAGGGGAGTCCCACCGAGTATATCCTTTTCACTATCCCGGGGTTCAGCCTCAAATCCTTGGGGCGGACACTTATGTCGCGGTTCGCGCGGATGTTGAAGCACAACGCCGCGGAAGCTCCGACGAACTGTCCGATCACCGTCGCCAGGGCGGCGCCGAAGACCTCCATCCTAGGGCATCCCAGCAGCCCGAATATCATGATGGGGTCGAGGATGATGTTGACGATGGCCCCGAGCGTCTGGGAGATCATGGAGTAGAGGGTCTTCCCTGTCGATATCAGAAGCCTTTCGAGCATCACCTGGTTGAACATGCCGAACGACAGGGCGCAGACGACGGACATGTAATCGGCGCCGTACTCCACAATTTCGGCGATATCGGTCTGCGCGCGGAAGAACGCGTAGGAACCCAGAAAACCCGCGATGGTGAAGACGGCGCAGCTTATCCAGGAGAGCAGGATTCCGTTTGCAGCCGCCATGTTTGCCATGCCGTAATTTTTCTCCCCGAGGCTTTTCGACAGGAACGAGTTGACCCCGACGCCCGTACCGACGCCTACGCCTATCATGACGGTCTGCACGGGAAAGGCGAGCGACACCGCGGTGAGCGCGTTTTCGTTGAGCTGGGCGACGAAGATGCTGTCGACAATGTTGTAAAGGGCCTGCACCAGCATCGAAATCATCATGGGGATGGACATGGAGAGCAACAGTTTTCGGACAGGCATTACGCCCATTTTGTTTTCAGCGCGTTTCTGCATATATCAATTCTCCCGGAGCTTTTTTAAAAACAACTGGGCTATGATATGACGAATCGGTGAAAAAGACAAGGCCGGAAGCGCGGGCCGCCGTACCCGCCGCGCTCGCCGGTTCACGAACGCTCTCCCCGGCTCAATCGGAGAGCGGCGGCTCTAGCCGTCCCACGGATTTAGGATTCGCAGCTCCGTTATACCGCGGCAATCTTTCACATTACGAGTCACAAGAGTCAAACGGTTATGTATGGCAGTGGCGGCAAGCAGGCTGTCAATTGCCGGCATAGTGCGATAACGGGCGCACATGATCCCGATCAGTCGGCCGCGGATTGCTCAATGTCGTCCGACGCCGCGGACGCCGCTTGTCCAGGATCGATCTCTCCCATCCACATGTACCGCATCAGCGACGCGGCGGCGGCGAGCGTATGAGTGTCGGATTCGTTCCAGACGAAACCGCGGGCGTTCAGCACTGCGGCTATGCCGTCTCCAGCGCCGTAAAATATGTCGCCGTACCTCGCTTTGCGGCCCGCGCCGACGCTGTTTCTCCTTATCCGGGCCCACTCGCCGCCGGTCCAGAAGTAGACCTCGTAGGGGCGCGTTCCCTTCCACGCTACGGCCGTTCTCGGTTCCTTCAGAATGCCCATTCTGTCGACCCTGAAACGCCAGCGCGATATCTCGTTGAAGCGTTCGCCGTCCATCCATGCCGCCGTTCTTCCGCGCGACTCCGGAGGATACGGAAGATACCGCAGGTCTCCGCTCGCGAGGTATGGAAACGATACCGTCACCGGTTCGAGCGCGACATTCGCGGGCAGGGTAGGTTTCACGGGCATCAGGGACATCGACGGGCGCGGCTCTTTTTTCCGCTCCTTGGTCAGAAACGGTCTCGGCTCCAGCCCGCTGGGGGTTTTAGCGAGAAGGGGGTAATAGGGGTCTATCTCTATCGCTATGTTAAGCGCGGCCTGCGCCCTGTCGTACTCGCCGAGCGCGTGATGAGCGCGGGATATCCAGTACCAGCCGTCCGCGGAGTGCGGGTTATTGTCGAGAAATCTCTGAAATACGCCGATCGCGCTCTGAAATCGCCCGCTTTCGACGAGGCCTCGGCCGGCGGCTATCGTCCTGTTCACCATGTCCTCGCTCGCCGCCAGTGCCTTCTCCTGTGTCTCTCTGCGGCGGCGCGCCGCGTCTTCCTCGGCGGCTTTCCTCGCTTCCCGCGCTGCCTTCTCGCGCGCCCGCCTGGCTGTTTCCTCAGCCTTGCGCCTGCGTTCGATTTCCACCGCCTTCTCGCGCTCCTGACGCGCCGCGGCGTCGTCGCTCGACGGGCTCTCCGGTACGCTTTCATCCGGGGGGGAGTATTTGTCGGCTCTCAGAGGAGCCGACGGTACGAGCGTCAAACCTGCCGCCAGCAACAGCGCGAGAAATAGAATAAGAGGCCTTTTCATTCCTCCGCCGCGTCTTTCGTCCCCGTCCTTGCCGCGCATCGCCATCCTCCTGTCCGGCCTCTAAAAGTCGCTTTTCGAGCCCCGGACGCCGTAAAGCGGCATCGACAGAGCGTCGCCCAGTTGTATCGGAGCGTCGCCCGATTCCTTGACGACTTCCGCGACCGCATCTCGCCCCTTGACGAATATCACCCTGACCCGGCCAACTATCTGAGGGAAGTGCATCTCGGGGGTTTCCGGGGCTACGGTGCGCACGGACGAGGCCCGCGTCACCGCTAGAATGTCGCCCACCCTGACGCTGTCCTCCCGGCCGAGATCTATATGATATATCTTGTCCATTTTTTTCGCCGGCACGGACAGAGAACCGTCCACGCGCTCGGCGCGCGCCACGATGCGTCCTACTACGCGGTAGCCGTTGTAGCTCGCGAAAACGTCGTCCAGCGCCTCGTCCATGGCGTGACGCAGGGCAGGCCAGCAGAGGCTTTTTTCGAAGTTCTCCCAGTATACAGGGTCTCGCTCCATCAGATCGTTATAGAGCGCGTAATATCTGTCATCCCGCTCGCGCACGACAGTATCGTAAATCAGCCTCTTGGACGAGTCGTAGACGTATATATGAAGCGTTAAAGCGCAGTGTTCCCTGGAACCCACTGTGTCGCGCTTCGTATATTCGAACTGTTCAAGATTGACGCTGATGATGAGATCGTTGCGGGAGTAGGCTTCCATCGCCCAGTAGTCGGGATTTTGTCCCGTCACGCTCCCCACGTGCACGCGGGGCGTCTCCCGAAGCCGCCTCATAAGGTAATTTGACATCTTTTCCGACAGTACGTCGCCGGGGTAGTATTTGCTTCCCCATACCCGCAATTCGGTGTTGTTCCGGACCGGCGTCACGAGAGCGACGGACACGCGTTCACCCTTGCCGAGAGTGATCGCGGCTGTCTCGCGGGGCAGCGGGACGCACAAAAGAGCCATCGCGAGTAGCAGCGCTCTCCACCCGCGCACGATGTTTTTTTCGCTCTTTTTGCGTATACGATTCGAAACGCCGATCCCGTTTATTTTTTTCATACTATAAATATCGGCGGCCCGGCGGCGAAAAGTGAGAGGCTTACGCGGCCGGGCGGTACGACGCGCCGTTCATTGGGGGATTATTATGTCAGGGGGAATGTCAGGGTCCCCGGCGATGGCGTCGAGCAGCTTTTGCAACTGAGCCGCGGAGTCGGCGAACTCGCTTTTCGCCGGGAAATTTCTTTTCGCTTCCTCGGCGAGCGCGTGAGCCGCCGCGATGTGCCCGTTCACCCACAGGTTGTCGATCGCGTCCGATAGAAGGGCGTATGCTTTGTCGGATTCGCTTCGCGAGGCACGGCTCTTTTCGTTCGAGGCCGAGGCCTCGGTTTTCATTGATGCGATCTCCGCGTCCCTTTCTGCGAGCGCATCATCCAGACGTTCCCTGTCCGCGCCGGCCGCCGCTATGACGCCATTCAGGCGCGCGATCTCGGCGTTTGCCGCGATGGCAGATTCGTCCAGTTCCGCTATACGGCTTTTCAAACTCTCTATTTCGGAAAGCGCCCCATTCAGGGACTCTTTCAGCGCATTCCCCTGTTCCGCTATCCGCTGTTTCATGTCCTCTATTTCAGCGCTCGCGGCGTTCAATGCCTCGTCGCGCTCGGAGAGGTTTTCCGACAACTGCCAGATTTCTTTGCGCTTTTCCATTGCTTCGAGTTGCATAGCGGTTATCAGCCGCTTCAATCCCTCGCTCTCATTGTTGGCTTCCGCGGCGTCTTTGCCGCGCTCCCTCAGCTCTCTTTTAAGCCTGTCTATCTCCGCCTTATCCTCTGAACCGGCTTCCGCCCACAGATGTTCCCTATCCTTGATGAAATCGTTTTTTTCGCGTTCGAGGGAGGAAATTTTCCTCTGAGTCGAGGCTATTTCCTCATTTTGATCGTGAATCGTGTTGTTCAGGTTCTCTATCTCGGCTTTTGATGCGTCGTTTTCTGTTTTGAGGAGCGATATCTCGTTCGACGACGACCGTTCGCCGTATATCAAAAATGCCGCTATAATGACTACTGCGGCCGCCAAGAACGATATTGCGGGAAGGGAGTTGTTCTTCAGCCACTCTTTCACTGTATCTTCCTCCTTTTGCCGGTTGCCGGATCATCAGGGTCGCGTTTAATATTTTGCGCGCGCTCCGAGACCGTCCACGATTTTCCTGATTGCGGCTATGTGTGCCGGGGTCGTTCCGCAGCAACCTCCGATGATATTGGCCCCGGCGTCTATCAGCCTTTCCACATGGCCAGCCATGATTTCGGGCGTCTCGGGGAAAACGTCGCGCCCGTCCACGCTGACCGGAAGCCCGGCGTTGGCGTGAACCAGGATGCAAGCGTCCGGAAACGCTGTTTTAATCTCCCTCACTATGTCGATCATCCGTTCAATGCCGTTGCCGCAATTTGTCCCGATGATATCGGCGCCGGCGTCGAGCGCGGCGCGGGCCGCGTCGGCAGGGGAGAGGCCCATCATGGTTCTGTAGGTTCCCTGCGCCGTCATGTCGAAGGTGAACGTCGCCAGCACTTCGAGGGATGTGTTCTCTTTGGCGGCTTTTATCGCGCATACGCATTCGCCAGCGTCGCTCATTGTCTCGACGCACAGCGCGTCCGCGCCCCCGCGTTCGAGCGCCGCGGCCTGTTCTTTGAACGCCTCGTATAGTTCGTCCTCGGTCACGTCCTCGGTTATCAGCATTTCTCCCGTGGGGCCCGCGGACGCTATGACGAACTTAGACGGTCTCCCTCCGACTGCGCTTTTCGAGGCCCTGGCCGCCGCCTCGTTGATTTCGGCCGCGCGCTCCTGAAGGCCGTAATGTTTCAGTTTGAAACGGTTGGCGCCGAAACTGTTCGTCTGCACCATGTCGGCGCCAGCGTCAAGATAGCTTCCGGCGATGTCCTCCACTTCGCCGTGATGGGTAACCGACCATAAATCGGGACATTCTCCCGGCTGCAATCCGCGCGATTGCAGCAAGGTTCCCCATGCGCCGTCGGACACCAAAATTTTACCGCTTTTGAGCAAGTCCGCGATTTTGCCCGTTACCTATCACCTCCGAGATTTTATCGTACTTTAAGTATAGCAGATATACTTAGTCGTCGCTGAAAAAGCCTCTATAGCCGGGCTAATTGTACAAAAAAAATTTCTGCCGCAATTTCACCCGAAATCTTAACCAATACAGCGCTCCTGAGAGAAGAGACAAAAAAGCTC
>JAISYN010000364.1 GCA_031269915.1 Synergistaceae bacterium | reverse complement strand
TGGGCAAATATGAAACGCGCTTTGATTGATACTATTCCTACTTGTGAAGATGTGCCGTCGGCAGTTTATCAGTATTTTGACGTTAATATATTTTAAGCTAAAATACTATACAGATGAAGCCTCTGCGTTGGCTAAACTTCCGTCAACGGGAACGCTCACTATTGACAGTCTTGGTGATTTTCCAGTCGGCATTGAGTGGTCGTTTGACCATACTTATTCACCATCGACTCCCGGAACGTATTCAGCGACAGGCATAGTAAAGAACCCTACGCTTCCCGCTAGCGTAACTAACCTTCCGTCCATAACAGGATCCGTCACCGTCGGCAGCACTTCATCCGGCGGCGGTTGCGACGCTGGCATGGCCGGCTTCGCGATGCTGGCTCTGGCACTCGGAGCGGGCACGGTGGTAAGGGTAAGAAGCAAGCGGTAAGAGATAAACTAAGCTATAAATTGGACCATACGAGAACGAGGGCAGTCGTCGCCGTATGAGTCTTTCAAAGCGGCCGGGAGCGGCAATAGCCGCCCCCGGCCGTTTATTCAGCGCTTTAGCGGGATGTCGCAAGTTTTATTTTGGCTCAGGCAAGTTTTCCGGTCCAGCTTCGATAATCTGAACGCAGCGCAAAACAGAATTTACCGAATCTTGCCAAAAAACGTCGCTGTGATGGTAAAATGCGATCCGTAAGACGCAGTAACGGGCAATAGCAACATAATATAACGGCAGAGGTGGCGTGAGAGTTGACAAAGGCGGAATTGGCGAACGAAGCGGCAAAAACGGCGGGTTTAACAAAGGCGAAGGCATTGACTGTGGCAGACGCGTTTTTCGAGACCCGGCGCCGCATCGCGCGTCAAAACCGCAACCCTCAAAAGCCCACAGCGGTAATCGGCATCCCAGAGAAAACAGTCCCCGTGTTCCGCGCCGGCAAAGCACTGAAGCTCTTCTCCCGCAACGAGAGGGTATATCTCTTGAGTTCAAGACGCGCGCTAATCAACTCAATCGCGACGTGTACGAAACAGTTTGCGCTTTTCTAAACCGACATGGCGGCGCGATTCCTCCGCTGAAAGGAGCGGTGACTGATGAATAAAAAACATGCTGAAATCGAAGAAACGGAGATTTTGGTTATCGGAGGCGGGGCGGCGGGGCTGTCGGCCGCGGCGGAAGCGGCTTCGGCCGGCGCCAGGGTGTTGGTCCTCGAAAGCGACTTGCACCTTGGGGGGCAGCTAGTCAAGCAAACCCATAAATTCTTCGGCAGCAAAGACGAATACGCCGGGACTCGCGGTTTTCTGATCGCCGGCAAGCTCCTGGATGAATTGTCGGCTTACCCGGATGAAGTAAAAACGATGACCAATACGACCGCGATGGGTTATTACAAAAACGATGGCGTCGTCACGGCCATGACCGGAGAAGAAAAATATTTCAAGTTAAAACCGAAACGCGTCGTGATGGCGACAGGCGCGCAGGAACGCCTCATCGCGTTTCCTAATAACGATTTGCCGGGAGTGTACGGGGCGGGCGCGGTGCAGACGCTTATGAACGTTTACGGCGTATCCCCCGGCTGCCGCGTGCTGATGGTCGGCGCGGGAAACATAGGTCTTATCGTCAGCTATCAGCTGTTGCAGGCCGGTGTTCATGTCGCCGGGATTCTCGAAGTCATGCCGAACATTGGCGGTTATTGGGTGCACGCCGCGAAGATCCGCAGGCTAGGCGTTCCAATCCTGCTCAGACACACAATCCGAGCCGCCCTGGGCGTCAAAACCGTACAGGGCGCACTGGTCGAGTCGCTCGTTACCGGAGAGCGTTTCCAATTAGACTGCGACATCATCTGCATGGCGGTTGGCCTTACGCCCACTTCCGAGATGCTCTGGCAGGCGGGTTGCGCTATGAAATACGTTCCCGAACTCTGCGGATACGTCCCTATCCGGAATAAACGCCAACGCGCCACGCATGAAGATTTTTGGATCGCGGGAGACGCCGCGGGGATCGAAGAAGCGAGCGCGGCAATGATCGAGGGGCGGGTAGCGGGTTTGGACGCCGCGGCGTCGTTGGGTTACCCGGTCGATGAAAATCGTTTTGACATATTCGCCGCGAGGCTGAGTTCGCTGCGGCGTGGAGATACGGCGGCAAAAATCAGAGCCGGCCTTGAAAAAGTCGTAGCCGCCTAGCGGCGCGGAGAGGTGAGATTTGATGGAAACGTTGAGCGTTTTGAAGGATAAAGCGTCTGAAAGCTGCGTCCTGGATGGGGAACGGCCCGGCGATTTTCCCCGAGGAGCTTTGGAGATCCAAGAAAAATGGATTGGCAGTCATAGAATGCCCGCGAAGAATCCCTTGCAATCCATGCAACGCCGGCTGTCCCGTTGGCGCGGTGAAACCGTTATCGGATGTCAGGGCAATCAGGGCGGTGAATTAAGATGTCCGAAATAAAAGGTCGCTGTTGCGAAAGCGATGGTTTCTACAAATCAGCCGAAATGGAAAATGACACGGTACTTTGCAGGTGCGAGGAAGTTACCATCGGGACGGCGCGTAAATGGATCGCTGAAGGCTACGACACTTTTGATGAGATCAAGCGCATGCTGCGGGTTGGCATGGGGCCCTGTCAAGGGCGCGGCTGCAGGGATATTCTGCTCCGCGAGATTTCTCAAATCACCGGCAGACCCATTTCCGAAATATCCCCAGGCACGATCCGGCCGCCCGTAAAGCCGATCAAGGTCTCGCTTGTAGCGCGAGATTATACCGGAGGCGACAAAAAATGAGCTGGAAGAAAACCGCGGACGCCGTAGTGATCGGCGGGGGGATGATGGGTATCGCGACCGCCTATTATTTGAAAAAACTTGGAGTGAAAGATGTTGCGCTCGTGGAGAAAAATACAGCCGCCTCCGGCTCTACCGGGCGCTGCGCCGCGTCGTTCCGCGCGCAATGGGGAGGGGAACTCAACATCACCTTGGGCAAGGCCTGCATTGACCGGTTCGAGCGCCTCGAAGAACACCTCGGCGTCGATCTCGACATAGAGAGATACCAAAACGGGTATCTCCTGGTCGCGTACACGGACAAGCAATTCGAACAGTTCAAGAAGAACGTCGCGCTCCAGAACTCGATGGGAGTCGAATCGCATATCCTGAACCACGCGGAGGCAATGGAAATTTGCCCGGGCATGAGCGTGGACGACGCCGTGGGCTTTTCCTATTACAAACGCGACGGCCACGCCGACCCGATGATCAGCAATTTTGCCTATCAGGAAGCCGCGAAGAAAATCGGGGTGAGGATAGAAAAATTCACGGAGGTTACGGGTTTCAAGGCGGGGGAGGGTTGTGTCAAGGGCGTCGTCACAAACAAAGGGATTATCTCAACCGACACTGTCGTGAACGCTGCGGGCCCGTGGGCCGGCAGAGTCGGCGCGCTGGCCGGGCTCAATATTCCCGTGAGAGGCGAGCGGCATGAAATCCTCGCGACCGAACCGGTCGATTGGGGTGTTTGCCCGACGATGCTTATGAGCT
>JAISYN010000311.1 GCA_031269915.1 Synergistaceae bacterium | reverse complement strand
CTTGCCCTCTTTTTCAGGGACGCCATAGCCTATTTTGGTCGTGATTTTAATCAGCGACGGTCTGCCCGTTTCCGCTTTTGCCCGTTCGATGGCTTCGCCGATTGCCGTTATATTGTCGTTCCCATCCGGGACGCTCAGCACCTGAAAACCATACGCTTCGAAACGGCGCGCGACGTCTTCGGTGAATGTGAGGTCGGTGCTGCCCTCTATGGTGATCGAGTTGGAGTCGTACAACAGAATGAGTTTCCCCAGCTTCAGCGTGCCGGCGAGCGACATTGCCTCGGAGGAAACGCCTTCCATCAGACACCCGTCGCCGCAGAGCGCGTAAGTATGGTGATCTGCGATCGGAAAGCCGTCACGGTTGAATAATAGAGCGAGCTGCGCCTCCGCCATTGCCATGCCGACCGCCATCCCAAGGCCGGCGCCCAACGGGCCGGTGGTTGCCTCTATTCCGGGAGTGTGGCGGTATTCGGGATGTCCCGGCGTCAGCGAATCCATCTGTCTGAAATTTTTCAGCTCGTCAAGCGTCATCTTTGGGTAGCCGAACAGGTGCAGCAATGAATAAATCATCGCGGATCCGTGCCCGGCAGACAGAATAAATCTGTCCCTGTTGAACCAGCCCGGGTTTTTGGGATTATGCCTCAGATGACGCGCAAACAGCTCATAAGCGATAGGCGCGGCTCCCAGCGGTAATCCCGGATGGCCGGAGTTGGCTTTTTGAATGGCGTCGGCCGATAATATTCTGATAGCGTTTACAGCGAGAGATTCCATGATATTTTTATTTTTCTCCTTTTGCGGCGTTCATGAATCTCCTGTGATACGTGATTATCTGAGGCGACGACGTATACTCGGCAAGATAGCGCGGCTCTGTCGTGATCACTATTTTGTCGATCATGTCGGAAAATTCGGGCTCGACTATCAGCTTGTCGAGTTCCGGATAGTTCCTGCTGCCGTCTATGCTGCAAATTATCAGCCTCGTATCGGGCAAATTGCAATGCCGCAGCATACGGAGGTTGTGCCTTACGGCATCCATGCCGTCAAAGCCCTCGGGCTCGTTGATTTTTCTGTAAGCTATGGTTTCGCGCGCCATTTTTTCGATGAGACGCAGATCTGTTTTTGCGTCGTCAGGGGTGAGGAAATCCCACTCTATGAAGAAACTTCTGAGATTTTCAAGGAAGCGATCATCGTAGGTTTTCTGATAAGCCGCGAGCAAGCCGTTGATGTAAGTTGTTACTCCAACCCTCTGCCTGACGAAACTGTTTATGAAATAAGGCTTCGCCTGCAAAGCCATTCCGGTCTGCCATGGATCGAACATGAGCGTGTAATTGATTCTGTAGCCGTGCTCCCTCAGTCTCAGCGCCAAATTATGGCCCTTGAGATAGTCCTCCGTGTTTGCGGCGTTATATCTGGTAGGCAGTTTTTTATTGCCTTCGAGAAGCTGACTGACGTTGTCCTTATTGACAGGGCCTGTGTGGGGAACCTTTATGACTACGCGGTACTCCGACAGCATCTCTCGAAATTCGGCTATTTCGTCCAGTATGGCGTTAAAATCCGCGAACGGATCGTTCACCTCAACGCTTATGTCGCAACCTGGGCCGAGTATCCTTCCTATTTCCTGCATAACCTCCTTTCTTGTCTTGTATTTATGTCCGACATTGGCCTTTTCGTTGTTGATAAAAAGGTCGTATATGATACCAGGGTTGCAGGTAAGGTTTCCTATGAGATCTTTGATGGGCGCTATTTCGTAAGGATTGGCGCTGTCGGCCGAGAAAATGAATCCGGTGGGGCGTTTTTCGCCATTTTTGTCGTAAGAAATATCCCGGACGAGATCTATTTCAAGCAGGCCGCCCTCTTTCAAATTATATTCAATCCTGAATCCCTGGGGGGTTTCACCCTCCGGGACATTGAACAGGTCGATGACGTCCCTGAAACGGGCGCTTACGCCTATAAATCTGACCATTTTGAGGAGACATTCGTATTCCTCGCGCGAGATTTTTTTGTTCCACGCGCGTCTCACATAGCTTTCATCTTTTGAGACAATCTGCACCGCATCTTTAGGCAAAGCGCTTATGCTGTAATTTACCTTAAACATCACAATTATCCTCTCTCTTATATAAGTGTTGTGTCACAAGACAGCAATATTTCGGGCGGACACGCCGCGTTATTTCCCCCTGCCCTCCGCAAGATATTTCGCGTAAGCGTCGACAAGCGCTCCGGCGCTTCTCGTACCGACCAACGACACGTTCAGATGCTCGAACATGTAAAGAACGGCGGGAAGCGTAAAAGTCCTCGGCACGCCGGAAACCTTTATCTTTGTATCGCCCGATAAGTTGTCGCGCATTATCCTGACTTGGTTTATATCCGGGAAAGCCTGGCTTCCTGTAGCCGTTTTGACATAATCAATGCCATGCTGGCAGCTTATTTTAGTGAGCGTCGCTATTTCTTCGTCAGTCAGAAATCCCACTTCAAAAATGAGCTTTGTATCGCAATCTTTGCCGCAAATTCTGACAAATTCCTTAATTTCAGCCTCGACCAACGTGTAATTTTTATCTTTGAACGCGCCAACATTGATCACCATATCGCACGCCTTGCAACCGAGTTTTACCATCTCCTCCAGCTCTATATATTTTGCCTTTGAAACCGCCGTACCGTAAGGAAATCCGATGACAGCGCTCGGCCCGACGCCGGATCCCTCCAGCTCCCTCTTAACCAGTTCGGCCCAGCAGGAATTTACGTTGACGTTCGCCACCTTGTATTTCTTTGCTATATTGCACGCGTCTATAATGTCTTTTTCCTGGAAGTTAGGCGCCAGATACGCCAGATCAAAATGTTTCGCAAATTCTTCTACAGTATACATATTTACCCTCCTCATTTTTTCTCTTTCTTTCTCTTTTTGCCGCGATAACGCCGCCTTGTCAAAAACGTCAGGATTAAAACCTGTACGCTCTATCCCCCATGCCCGCAAAAAACTCAAGCGTCAGAAACCGACAAACATTCACACTTTTCAGTATCCGGCGCAAAAAACATAAAACCACCCTACAGCTTTAAAACACACAAATACCCCATATACTTTATGAGAGCCATCAAATCAATATTAATTGTCAGCGCAAAGGGCCGTTTTCATTCTTAAAAACACAAATAAATAATCAGGCATCCTCCAACTACCCGTCACTGCTGTCACTGCCGCTTACCCTTATAACACCACGAACAAATTAATATTTTTTTCTATTTTTGTACTATAACAAAACTATAACAAACACAAGTTGTTATGTCAA
>JAISYN010000360.1 GCA_031269915.1 Synergistaceae bacterium | reverse complement strand
CAACAGTTACCCACTACAACGCTTCCTCGTAACTCCGTCCGACTTGCATGTGTTATGCACACCGCCAGCGTTCATCCTGAGCCAGGATCAAACTCTCCTTGGCTTACTTGTAAAAATTTCCCCGCGTGTTCGTAAAAACACGGCAGCGAAAAAATGTTTGAACCGCGGAGATATAAACGTCTCCGCCTCAAACAGAAATTGCAAATTGCCCTAACGTTTGCTGGTATTCTGTTTTTGCTCCATATGGCCTCCATCCTCTTGGGACGGGGTGTCAAGGTGCTGTGCTCAAACGAGCAAGGGGAAGTATATTAGGCTTTCTCATCTCTGTCAATACTTTCTTTAAGATATCGTTATATATTATAAGATATTCTCTTGTATATAAAACGTGACAATTATCGTTCAGCCTTCTTAAAATCGCCCATTTTTACGCTGGTTTATCTTTTGTATTTAGTGAATGTGAATAGTAATTTGTCGAATAGCCTTAAAATATTCTTTCTTGTATATATATACGTTCTCTGAGATAATTTTTGATGTAGCATACGCAGTAGCAATCTAAACGATCTGTGGAGGGAGAATATGGGTATCAGCATAGTGATAGCGGACGATCACCCACTCACAAGATCGGGGCTCGCGGAGTGGATAAAGCGAAACGAAAATTTCATCCTTCATGCTGAGGTGGAGGACGGAGACAGCGCATGGAATGTGATACAGGCAGGGCGTCCTGATATTGCGCTGTTGGATATACAAATGCCGAAAGCTTCCGGCATATTCGTGGTTCAGAAGATAAAGGACCACGGCCTTCCGACTCGCGCAATAATGCTCACATCCTTTAACGCTCAGCCATACGTCATGGCATCCCTCCGTGCCGGCGCAATGGGTTTCGTCTTGAAAACAACTGCCATACGCGAATTGGAAGTCGCCATCAGACAGGTCATGGCGGGCAGGTTTTATCTGGATTCGCGTGTCGCCGGCATTCTAACTGATAAAGAGACGATGCCGGAACCGTTGTCGGTTCGCGAGCGGGAGGTTCTTCTGGCGACGTCGCGCGGATTTTCAATAAAAGAGATAGCTTTAATGTTATGCATAACCGAACGTACCGTTCAGGCCCACCTGACGTCGGTTTACGCCAAGTTCGGCTGCAGAGGCAAGAGTGAAGCCCTGCTTGTCGCTCTGAGATATGGAATAATAACCCTCGATGAACTGCTCAAAGAGACCTCGCTTGACGACGAAAGCTGCTCAAAGTGCTGAGGAGAAAACTACTCGCCATACTTTTTATCTGTATCCTGCTTCCAGTCCTTGTAGTCCTTTACGAATCGATATTCACAGTCATGTCGCGGAAAAAAACGACAATGGACATAGCGGGGCGATATGTGCAAACCCTCGCTGATTATGCCTCGGACAGATGGGACGAGGGAACGCGCTTGCAGATAAAGACATTTCTCTCGCTGTTAGCCGATTATGGGTACGACAAACTGGTCTCTGGCGAAACATTTTCAGCATCCGGAAAACCCGACGGAGTTGATCCCATAAGACGAAGTAAATTTATTCCTGGGATGGTGGCCTACGTCACATACGGCGGGAAGTTGATATCATATTCACAGAATGCCGCAATACTTGCGAATATATATTCGGGGTCGATGGCTGAGACGCTAGGCCGCGCGGCTAATAACGGAAATATAGTTGGCAGTTTCAATCTTGGGAAAAAACGCGTGGCGTACGTCGCTCACATATCCGCTACGGCCAACCCTGGGATATATGCCATAGCTGCGGTTACCATGCTGAGCTGGATGGGTACCAACGATTTCGACATGATGAACCTAGCGTTTGCCGGAACTCTGGGGATGCTGATATGTCTGGTCGGACTTTTCCTGCTGAGAGGCTCCGTCATAACGCCCCTGCAAGCTCTGTCGTCTCAGGTTAATTCCATCAGGTGGGGAACGGAAACGCCCAACCTGGACGGAAGAGGAATATTCGGCAAAATGCACGTGGATGAAATTTCGTCGCTGAAAAAGGCGATAATGGATCTCGCGCGCAGAATGATAGATAAGGAAGCGCTCGAAAAAAGATATGTGGGCGATATCATCAGGGCTCAGGAAGACGAACGCGGACGCATCGCGCAGGACATCCACGACGGTCCCATTCAGGTCGTGTCGGCGCTGATACAGAGAATACAGATGATAAATATCTCTCAGAAAGAACTGCCCGGCGACGCGGCTTTTCATCTGACGACCGCGGAAGACGTTGCGCAGGATCTCGTTGAGGATCTGCGCGACATCTGCGACTCGCTCGTTCCTCCGTGGGTGTCGCTAGGAATCGTATCCTGCATAGAGGAGGCGTCCAGCCGTTTTGAGCGCCAGCATTCCATAAAGGTCTATACGAACGTCGATCCGGAACTGAACGTGTCCGGAGAAATAACTCTGGCGTTGTTTCGAATATTTCAGGAAGCGGTATCGAATGCCGTAAGGCATGGGGCTGCGGATGTGGTGAATGTGGAAGCCGTTAAATGCGAGGACGGAGGCACAGTGGAATTCAAGATATCCGACAACGGGACGGGATTCAGGCCGGAAGCCGGAAACGCGACTGTGTTAATGCAGGAAGGACGCAGGGGACTTACCGGAATGAGGCGTAGGGTGGAGCTTTTGGAGGGCCGCTTTGACCTCTGGTCGGAGCCAGGGAAGGGGACTATAATAACCGTGAGGATATGAGGGGGGCGTCGGCATGATAGTTACGATCGAGGACTTCAAAAGTAAAAACGAGATGTACGGGTACTTGGAATCGGCGTGCGCGGCGATGATAGACAGGCGCGACAACGTTATATCGAGCTTGGCGAACGCGGCCGCACTGATTAAGATATATATGAAAGACGTCAACTGGGCCGGTTTTTACCTGTTCCAGGAGGAGATGTTAACGCTGGGGCCGTTTCAAGGAGGTCCCGCCGTCACCAGGATAAAACTTGGCAAGGGCGTATGCGGCCTCTCCGCCGAAAGAATGAAAACGGTGCGCGTGGACGACGTCACAGTCTTCGACAGTTACATAGCCTGCGATAATTTAACATTGTCGGAGATTGTGGTTCCTCTCGTCAAAAAAGAACGCCTGATTGCCGTTCTGGATATCGACAGCCCGCTTCCGTCGCGTTTTGACTCAGAGGATGAAAAAGGGCTCGAAAAAATAGCGAATACTCTGGTTCATCTGATATATATGTAACAGCGGCCCTTCGGGTTTTATCCCTCGCGGCCGCTGTTTACCGCTCAAACTTTACCTGCCGGGGAGTGCCTTTAATCCTTTCTTCTTATCTTTGGAGTCGTCTTCCCCCGTGTTGAAGAAAGCGAGTTCTTCCTGTAATTGCCCGGCGAGTCCGGAGAGGGCCTCGGACCCCTCCGCGACCTTCTCGGAAGCGGCGGCGACTTCTGTTACGCTCGTTCTAATGTTTTCGCTGGCGTTGGCGGTGTCGTTTATCTTGGTGGACATGCTCTGTACGGCTTCCGCAATTTCTTCGCTCGAAGCGGCCTGTTCTTCGGAAACCGCCGCAAGATCCTGAGTGGATGAGGCAATGTCGCGCAGGTAGTGTATCATGTTGGAGATAGCTTCCTCGGTCTGTGCCGAAAGCTCCTTGGCTTTGTTGGAGTCGGCGGTGTTTTCCTGCGCGTAATTCACTATCTTGTCGAGATCCGACGTTATCTGCGAGGCCAGTTCCGCGATATTCTTAGCTGCCACATTGCTGTCCTCGGCGAGTTTGCGGACTTCCTCGGCGACCACCGCGAAGCCCCTGCCGGCGTCTCCGGCGCGGGCTGCCTCTATCGCGGCATTTAGCGCCAACAGATTTGTCTGATCCGCGATGCTGCCTATCTGAGTGACGAAGTTCTGTATCTGCCTGGTCCTGTTGCCCAGTTCCAGTACCGCCGACGTGGAAGCGGCCGAGCTTTCCGCCACTCTGCCGATGCCGTCCACAACGCTGTGTACCGCATTCATGCCCGCGTCGCCCGCGTTCATGGCGTTGTCCACTTTGCGCGCTATATCAGTGCCCTTTTCAGCGGTAGTCTGGGCTCCGGCGGCCACCTCCTCGACGGAGGCGTTCACTTCCTCGCTCGCGGAGGCCAAGCCGCTGAGATTCACGCTCATTTCGTCGACATTGGCCCTGAATTCCTCGACTGAAGCGTTGGTTTCCTCCGCCATCGCCGAAAAATCCTGGGACGAATCGGATATCTTGCCCGCCGCCTCCGTAATGGTATTCACGACGCCGCGCAGCGTGTCGGCCATGTGGAGTATCTCGGCGCCCATGTTCGAAAGTGCGTCCCTTCCCGTCACGTTGTAGGAAATCGTCAAATCTCCGGACGCGAATTTCTTTATGTTTTCGCTCATGACGTTGATCGGTTTCGTGATCAAACGGGCAATCACAAAACTCATCAGGAGAGTGATTATTAGCGCTACCGCGGCGACAACCAAACTAGCTCGAAAAATGTCCGCCGAAAATTCGCCGGCGCCTTTCTGAGCGCGTTCATTCTCGGAGACGAGATATTGCGAGAGGGTCATTACGGTATCGTTGAATTTTATGCCTAAGGGCTCGAACTCGTTGAAGTACATATCTATTGCTTCCTGGCTGGCCTTGGTGTCACGGCTAATCTTGATTATTTTATCCTGAATTTCCCTGTAAGTTGTCAAAACCTGGCGGATTTCGTTGAACAGCGAGGTCTCCTTGCTGTCCTTATCCTTTTTGTCAAAAGTGTCTACAATCTTGTTTATCTCGGCACGCCTCGCGGCCATGTCATCCTCGATTCTTTTCAGGTTGCCGCTGTCGCTGACGCATATTACTTTGAGGACGTTTTTCATATTGGCCTGCATATCTGTGCTGAATAACGCCAAATTTGCGGCATGCACCGTGTAATTCTCGTAAGAGTAGGCATAGATGTCATTCACGCGGTCGAGAGAATAGACGTTGAAGATTGTCAGCCCTGCCAGCAACAACAATGGGACAGCGACAAGGATACCTAATTTCATTCCGATGCTTCTGTTTTTTAACCACGACATCTTTTTCATACCTCCCTAATTGGTTACTGTCAAAAAGTACAAGAACAAAGCTTTTCTGCCAGATATTTTTGATAAAATCTAATGATGATTAAATTAGTGGAATTTGATTGTCCACATTGCAGAAAACAGCTATGGTCCGTAAAGTTTATTTTCATGCAGTTCCTTAAATGTAACTTAAAAATAAGTCATTTTCACCTCCGCTCGAATCTTCTCCGATAAAAGCTAAGGGTATCAGTGACGATTTCCTGATAAGACTGCTTAATCCTATAGTAAGCATTATCCCTTGTCAACCTCATTGATGTGAGTATCTTAAAAAGTCATAGTCTGCCGTTTTATGAAGAAGCGAGGTTGTGAATCGGCATGCAAAAATAACCCAGTAAAGCATGAAATCGGCGTTGAAAATAGACCCGCCTTGTCGGATATGGCAGACTCCCACCAGTAAAAATAAACTGGGGGGCAGGAATGGATGTTTGGAGCGGAAACGATAGGCAAGGTAGGGCTGGCGCTGTCTAAAGGAGAGAATCCGCCCACCGCTGCAAATAAGATATAAAGCAACGAAAATTCATTTCAGAATCCATATGGAGGCCAGGCAATGAAAAGGGCTCAGGGAAAAAACCCTGAGCCCTTGATATTTCTGGCGTGCCTGCCGGGATTCGAACCCGGGACCTTTGGCTCCGGAGGCCAACACTCTATCCAGCTGAGCTACAGACACCTGATGCTATCTTAATATTTATTTTGTAGCTTCGTCAAGCGGTATTTGTTGCCCCAAATCCCCGGTTTTTGTCCAAAGAAGAAGATGTTGACGGCAAAGATAATCATTTCTTGCCATTAATTGCTTCCAGAGGAGCAATTTTCGCTTACGGCGTCATTTTCTCAATCTTGCGCGATAACTGCCTTCCCGTGATTTCCTGTCAAGGGTTGTTTTATATTATATGGGCGAATTTCAACTCCCTTCATTCTGTTCGAATTTCCAGCACGCGGAGTTTGTGACCCGAACTTATAGGCGCACTCCTTTGATGTCTTTTATACGGGTTAATATCGTGTCACATTTCACTTTTTTCAGGCCTGGCAATTTGTAAATTACGTTATTCAGTAGATCGCTCAACCCTTCATCGGTGCTCACAATCGCATGGGCGTGCAATTTCGACGGACCTGTGACCTGATACACTTGCGTAAAAACATCGTCATTCCTCAATATATCTATTACCTGCGACACGCTTGATGGTTCAAGTTCGATGTCAAAAAATACAGATATGGTATGGCTCAGTTTTGTAGGATTTATGATTGTCACATATTTTTCGATGATACCTTGATTTTCGAGCGACCGTATACGCGTCTTTACAGCGACGCGAGACAGATTCACTTTCATGCCGATATTGACATACGACATTCGCGCATTCTCAGATAAAAGATCCAAAATTCTCCGATCAATTTCATCTAGCCCTTTTAAAAACAAATTTAGCCCCCCAAACACAGTATTGTGTTCTAGTTATTTTATCAGCAATTAGTTTCCATTAAAAACGGTGGCCGGAATCCCAAATCCTCGCTTTTTGTCCAAAGAAGAAGATGTTGACGGCAAAGATAATCATTTCTTGCCATTAATTGCTTCCAGAGGAGCAATTTTCGCTTACGGCGTCATTTTCTCACTCTTGCGCGTGATAACGAAGCAGGAGACCTCTCATCTATTGGGAGGCTTTCTGCCCCATTCAAGCTGGTTCTATTTTTTATCCCCCGAGACGACGCCGGATTTTTGTTTGAAAAATGTCTTGAACCATTTCGAGACCTCGCGCGGCAGAATACGATAACCTTTGCGCTCTTTGGATATCCAGAGAAAATAATCGTTCATGAAAGACTCCTGAAGCGCGCGGATGCCCTTCCCTTTGTTGGTCTTCAACAGCGAGTAGGTATCTTTCAAAGTTCTGTCCTCGTCGTTGTCCCACCTGAACGACGCGAGAGCGAAACAGAAATCCTTCACGTCCGAGACCGCGCCGAATATGGGAATTATCAGGCTGTTGTCCTCCCAGTCGTATACGCCGAGCCCCTGCCCCGGAACCATTATCACCCGCGGAATACCGTACATTCTGATGCGCGATGCGCGGAGCATGTCCGGGTCGAGCGGAGTCAGGTCCATCATTATCTCACCCGCGCGCGTCATGGAAATCGGCGCGCTCTTGTTCTGGCAGAGCGGAGACGTGTCGACGCGCGCGGTCCGGGCGGCGAGCGTCATAAAGTCCTTTTTATGATTTAAGCCCTCGCGCAGTTCCAACTTGAGGGCTGGAACACCCTGCCCCTTGTATTTCTTCCTTGCCATTTCAACACGCGTTTTCCATCGTTCCGCCTCGTTCGTGACATGTACTATCAGTCCGGCCAAAAATTTCGCCCGGTCGTGCAGCGCCAGCACGTTTTGAATTATTTTGAGAGTTTGATCCGGCGGTTCGTGCTCGGACGGGTCTTCTCTCAATGCCTCGGCGGTAGCTTCGGAATCTGGCTCGTCACATGGCGGGACTATTTCCGGGCGGTGTTCCGGTTCGCTCTCAGCCTGATCGTGCGCGTCGGCGGGAAGTCTTTCGAAATTTTCGGCGTAGTCGTCAATTATCTCTTCGAATGGATCGAACCTGTCCGACGCGCTCTGCTCCGCAAGTTCGGGGATGGCCGGCGTGGCATGGGGCGTATGCTCGGCTTTCGGTTCGTCGGGTTTTGTAAGTTTCTTTTCTATGCTATCCATGAGATACCAGAAAGTGCGCTCGGCTGTCTCGTATCGCTTGCAGCGTTCTTTGATGACAGCGCGCTCGGCGTTGTCGGCTTCGCGTATCCGCTTTGTGCGCATGTCGGTCTCTATGGCGTCCCGCAGACCGTCGTCCAGATCTTTGAGCGTCCCGTCCAGTTCCGATTTGTCCATGATGTCGGATTTCGCCGTAAGCGTGTTGAGCGCTATGCGGCGGCGGGTCTTGACAGCGATTAGTTCGCTGTTGAAGCGCTTGAGTTTTTCCTCTGGCGTGACGCCGCCCGAGGGGCCGGTATACGGTTTGTCGAAAATGAGCGAATAGTTTTCTTTTATATAATCGGTGATGCGATTGTACTGATACATGTCAACAGATGGAGGATCCTCCAACTGTTCCCCGAAGGCCGGGTTGGGAGTAGTGTAGCCCGAATACAGGTGACCGTAGTCTATGAGAAGCCTCTCGGCGCCGTCGAATTCCAGTCCGTCCGGCGGACCGGCGTCGATTTTAGCCTCGACGATCGCCCACAGCAAATCCCAGTATTGATCCGCCGCTTTCTGCCAGATTATACGGGTCTTTTTGCGCGATTCCGCATCTTTTGCGTCTCGCAGACGGGACATGTTTTTCCCCAACACTTCCATCTGCTTCGCCAGCGTGAAAATACCTTCATGGCCGCGCCACTTTTCGGCAATCGCGGCTATAGCGTTGTCGACGTATTCGCTCAATGTCGCTATTCCTCCTCGCCGTCCCGCCCAGGAGTCCATGTGAGGCACTCCACAAGACGGGTATACCAGTCCTTAGTTTCGATAGCGGCAAGAACCGAGTTGCAGGCGTACTGAGGATCGGGTTCGCCGCCCAAGGCGCACGCGTCGAGACTCGTCTCCCAGTCTTCCCCCGTGAATGTGACTATGCGATCCTGTTCGCCGGGCAGTCTGGTCGAGGGAGATATTCCGAAAGCCACGGCGGATGAAACTTCGTCGACAAGCCTCGTCACCCGGAATTGTCTGTCTCCCAGGTTGGGAACTACTATATCGAACCGCTCTCGCTTTTTCATGCCTCTTTCGGCGAGCGTCTTTGTGGAGTCGGAAACATGCTCGGAGTTCACTTTTGCGAGCAGCGGCCACAGCCGCAGGTACGCTATTATTTTGCTGACGAACGCTTTTCCGACAGAGGCAATGGCGGAAACCGTATCGTCGGCGCGGTAATTCGGCCTTGGAAGATATTTCCACAGCGCGTCTCCGAATAAGTGTTCGCCGCCGCTTGACCAGTCGCTGAAACCCAGCAGCATGGCCTTAGCCACCGGGAGCATAAATTCTCTCCATCGCTCAGGGTTCGCGAGTGAAATTTCACGAACCAGCGAGACGTTTCTCATGGTAAAAGGCATCGTCCCGTTTTCGATGGACAGCGCGGGAGACGGCCACGGCTTTCCCTCTTCGAGCGCGGAAGCGAAAATATTCCGTTCGACTTCCGTTGAGGCAAAACAGGGACGCACGCGCCACTTCCCCCTTTTGGGCGTGTACACATACCACAGGGTATCGCGCTTGCTGTCGGCTATCATGCCAAGGTCGGCGTCGCTACGGGCGGTTTTGGGAATATGTATCAGGTCGCCCAGAAGCTGAACGCCTCTCCAGGCGAGGGAGTTGAGCGACAGCGCCTCGGCGCTGTCAGCGATGAGAGACGCTACGCCTTCCATTATGACATCCATCCTGTATTCTTTTGTGGTCCGCCCGGTTTTTATCTTCAGAGTCCGGGACGGATCCTCGATCCACGAGAGAGGAACATATTTTTTCTTTTCGTTGTTGAGATTGTATATCCCGAGCCTGGGTATCCCCTCGCCGCGCGCCAGAAGCAGGGAGAGATCGTCGTCAACCTCGTATTCCGCAAGAACTGTAAAATCGCCAGTGGCCAAGCAGATCACCCCACGAAAAAATTCCAAACTCCAGCGGCTAAATTATATACTATTGTTCGCGTGAATCGTCACTCGGATCAGACTGAATGATCGGCGTTGTTCGATATCAGCCGAAGTTGGAACGGTTACAATCGTGAAACGTTGCGCAGGCTGGCGGGTGTTACGCGGGGTTTACAATGCACGTTATTCACGAATGTGGTCTTTGTGACATCTCCCATTTGTCGCGCGTCGCTCAATCATGATAAACTACCGGTCGGATGTCCTGATTGTGCCGAATAATGAATGCATGAATCCGGGGGGAAATTTTCAACGTGGAGATATCGCCACTTACATTCTTCAATGAAGAAAAGCGGGAAAAACTCATGGAAATCTATTACTCCCTCGCTGCGTTCGAGCGCAAAGCGTATCGCGCGCTCTCGGTCGTTTATGCGCCCATATCGGCCAGGCTGCTTGCCGTTATCCTAAACGACGTCAGCCGCGGGAAATCCGCCGTCAATATAAAATGGAACGCCAGAGGAAACCTGTGCGCTTTGCTGGAAAAATGCGAGAAGCTCGGGCTTGCCCGCCGGCTTTACGCCTCATCGAACAGCCAGTGGATATGCAACAGGCTCACATCTGAGCCGGTGCTTCTGGAAGCGCTCGCCCTCGGGGAGTTCGGACGTTTCCTCGCCGCAATAGACAAACAGAGCGAACTGTCGGGAACAAGGCGTTCCTGGAACAACCTGCTTTTCGACAGCCAGGCATATTTCACGCGCGAACTCAGGCGCGCAGTTTACCTCGCCGACGAGAAGCGATTCCTCAATCTTATTCAGGAAGGCAGCTATCTGATGTCTCATGAACTGGAGTCGGCCGTACAAAAAGACATCCCGTCCTGTCCTATTTTAATCCAGGTATTTTTCAACCCCGTTGACGTCAAGATGATCGAAGCGCTGCCCCGCCTGATATTCACGACCGCCGTCATGGCTGGGGAACAATTTTTATCCGAGTACCCGCATATACGAAAATCTTTGAAAAAGCTCATCGAAAAAGGGATAAAGTTATACGGAGACGATCCGGGTTTGATAAAGTGCGGCGCGAGCCGGCTTTTGGCGGAGGGCTGCCACGACGATGCGGAGAAGTTGATCCTCGGAACAAACGTCGGCTTGAACGGCGAAAGAGAGGCCATGCTCGCTGTCATAGCCCTAATGAAAGGCGATTGGAGCGGCGCATACGCGACATACGAAGCTGGGATCAAACAGAAAAGAAGTGAAAACCGCAGACGAAAGGTCTGCTTCAGCGGCTGGTACGGAGCGTTTTATCCCATTCTCATGGCTAAATCAGGCGTTCCCTCAAAAAAAATCCTGGACTATTCCGATTTTTCCGCGGAGGCGAACATCCCGCTGGGCTTCACTTACTCCCTGATAAAGTTTTTCATGGCAGACGGCGCCGACCGGGAGCGCATATTCTCGGATGATATCATATCCAATATAGAGAACCCCGATTCGGCAACCGACGTTCTCTTTTTCGCTCTGTTGGCCAATTGGATAAATCAGGAGAAATCGCGCGGATTTCTGCGCATCTTTAGGGAGACTTGTCTTACGATGATTGACCTGGAGATGAAATTCCCCGCATCGGAAATGGCGAGTCTGATAAGGGAACTGTCCGGCGACGCGCACGAATTCCCGTCGCTTGCCGAGCCGAGATATCCCCTGAAAGACCTCATACGGCATAAATCGTATTGGGAACACTCTCTCGACTCGCTTTTGGATATCGCTTCGAGCGCAACTCCAAAAAACACAAACGGCTCCGCCTCCAAAAGGTTGATCTGGCAGATGGACTGGAGAAGCGGCGAGGATAAAAAAGCGCGCGAATTTTCTATCGCGCCTTTAGAGCAGGTTTCGAATCGGCGCGGCTGGAGCGCGGGCAAAGAGGTTTCCCTGAAGAGACTCAAGAAAAACCCCGAGACGCTGACCAGCCTCTCTGAGCAGGACAGGTCCGTCCTTTCGGCAATTCGCTCCGAAAGAAGCTATTACAGCGAATATTTTTACATAGACAGTATTAAAATGCTGAAGAATTTGGCCGGCCACCCCTTGGTCTTCAGGGGTAAGACACCCGACAGGGTGGAATTGACGAAGGATGAGCCGAGGCTCCTTGCCTTAAGTACCGGAGATAAATATATACTAAGAGTCGATCCGTATCCAGACGGCAATGAACTCGAAAACAGACTCGTAGTCCTCGAAGAGTCCCATAATTGCCTGAGGCTTGTGCAGTTCGAGGAAAAACACGTTCGGATGGCCTGCATCCTAGGCCTCAGCGGGCTTGCGGTTCCGGAAACGGCGAAAGACATCGTCCTGAAGACATTGGGAGGTCTGGCATCGGTGATGACTGTGCACTCGGATATCGCCGGAGTGGAATCGGGCGCTGAGTCGGTCGCGCCCGACGGCAGGATTTACGTACAGCTCCAACCGAAAGGAGACGGGCTGGATGTGGAGGCTGTCGCTCGTCCGCTCGGCCCGGGGAGCGCGCCTTGCGTACCCGGGCTTGGAGGGCCCAACATTTTCGGCCTGAGAAACGCGAGCAGGGTTCAGACTAGGCGTGATATGGACCGCGAGGCGGGAGCCCTTCGGTTTTTTGCAGGCGCGTGCGTCGCCTTGGCAAGCGCCGAACAGACATCGGAGAACCGATGGAGTTTTGCCGGCGCCGATCTGTCCCTCGAATTTCTGCTTCAGCTTCAGGATATCGGAGACGCAATCGTGGCGGAGTGGCCGAAGGGCGGCGCCAGAAGCGTACGGCGTCTTGCCAAATCGGATATAAACATGTCGGTCCGCGCCTCACGGGACTGGTTCTCTGTCTCCGGCGAGATAAAAGTAGACGAGGAGCTTGTTCTGGGCATGAAGGAGGTTGTCCGGTTGGCCGGCGAATCGAACTGCCGCTTCATTCCTATCGGCAAGGACAGATTCCTCGCCATAACAGAGGAATTCAGACGAAGGCTGGAGGACCTGTCGGCGGTGGGAGATATCAGAGGCGATGAGATCAAGATATCTCCACTCTCCATAGCGCTTTTTACCGATATTTACGGCGAGGTTGGAGATTTCGACTGCGGCCTCGACTGGAAGGCACGCTTGGCGCGCATAGACGAGGCCGCAGTGATGAACCCCGAAATCCCTTCTACGTTCCAAGGTGAACTGCGCGGTTATCAGATCGACGGCTTCATGTGGCTCATGAGGCTCGCTCATTGGGGCGCAGGAGCTTGCCTGGCAGACGACATGGGGCTCGGCAAGACCATACAGGCTCTTGCGGTACTCCTCGCGCGCGGTCCCGATGGTCCGGCGCTCGTCGTCGCGCCCACCTCAGTCTGCCAGAATTGGATCGAGGAAGCATCCCGATTCGCTCCGACTCTGCGTGTCTGCGAATTGAGAAACTCCGACAGAAAATCGCTAGTGAACTCTCTTGGAGCCATGGATGTACTCGTCGCCACATACGGCCTGTTCCAGAGCGAGCAGGAGATACTCTGCGGTATACAATGGCACACGATAGTGCTCGATGAAGCGCAGGCGATAAAAAATACCGGCACGAAGCGCAGCGCCGCGGCCATGAAACTGAACGGCGATTTTCGGATCATCACGACCGGTACGCCGATAGAGAACAACCTGGCGGAACTCTGGAATCTTTTCCGCTTCATAAATCCGCACTACCTGGGTTCGATGGATAGCTTCAACCGGAAGTTCTCCATTCCTATCGAGCGCGATGGGGATAAGTCGGTTCGAAGGCGGCTGAAGCGGATAATATCTCCCTTTATACTGCGGCGCGCCAAGTCTCAGGTTTTGACGGAGCTGCCCCCGAAGACCGAGATCACAATCCGGGTCGATTTGAAGGATGAAGAGCGCGCGATTTACGAGGCTGTTCGCAGAAACGCGCTGGATGAGCTATCGTCGATATCCGAGGGAGACCGACGCTTCATGATATTCGCCCAACTCGTGAAAATGCGTCGCGCGTGCTGCAACTCGGCGCTTGTGTTACGGGACGCGGATTTCCCCCGGCCTTCCGCCAAACTCGAAGCGTTCTCGGACGTTATGGAGGAACTCAAGGCCGGAGGACACAAAGCGCTCGTGTTCAGCCAATTCGTGGATCATCTCGCTATATTGCGCGCACGCATGGACGAGATGGGCGTAACATATCAGTACCTGGACGGCTCTACTCCTCCCGCGGACAGGGTCCGCAGCGTGAAAGCGTTTCAGTCCGGCGATGGAGAGTGCTTTCTGATAAGCCTGAAAGCCGGAGGGACCGGTCTGAACCTCACCGCCGCAGACTACGTCGTACATATGGATCCGTGGTGGAATCCGGCTGTGGAAGAACAGGCGTCCGACAGGACGCACAGAATAGGCCAGAGCCGCCCTGTCACTATCTACAGGATAGTCGCAAAGGATACTGTCGAGGAAAAGATAGTAAACCTGCACGCCTGGAAGCGCGATCTGGCTGAAAGTCTCCTCGATGAGTCCGGAGTTCCGGCCAGACTATCCGCCGAGGAGATGATGAAGCTGATCCGCGATTGACGCCGAGTCAGTGACGTCAATTTCTCGTGATACAGCTTGACGACAGAACACGCGGAGGTGAGTGGCGCAGCGTTTTTTGCCGGCCGAATTTTTATGTGTGCCGGCCGTTCGTTCATGCACAAATAAGTGGGACGCAAAGCCCGTAAACTTGTCTTTGCAAAGACACTACTCGTTTTTGGCTCCGAGCGGCCAGTCACTTACCCCGGCCAATCGTATCGTCACCGCCAAACAGGCGCTTGCCCTCGTCAAACGTCATGGCTTCGTTGTCGTCGATGTCGAGGGTGCATTAGCCTCTTAGTCTGCCGGAACCTTCGCGTTATTCTGTTGTCAAGCTGCAACTATCCTTTGTCGTGGCTCCTTGGTTTGTGACCTACTACTTCAATGGTTTTTCTAAAACAACTCTTGCTATTCCATCATAGATAATATCATGAATGCTGATATTTACCGCTTTCTTAATAACTTAATCTCTCTCAGATGAGCCGATGGAATTTGTTTTTTCATTTGACGCTGGTCATTCGTTTTACGGTTAGCAACATAGCTAAAATAAGCATGAAAGTGACAGGAATTCCAAGATAGATATTGATGAATCCGGAGATCAAATATCCCAGAAAGGACGCGATCCCAACTATCAGTGCATAAGGTAGTTGCGTCTTTACATGCTCTATATGATCGCAGCAAGCGCCTGTGGAGGATTGTATTGTAGTGTCCGAAATGGGCGAACAGTGATCTCCAAAGAGGCCTCCACTGACTACAGCACCGATAGCCAGAGGAATAGGTATGCCCAGTTTGTAGGCCATAGGTATAGCGATGGGCATACCCAGCGCCCATACACCCCAAGAGCTGCCAGTAGCAAAGGAAATGATAACTCCCACTAAGAAGATGATGGCAGGTATCATCTGTGGCATAACTGTGTTTTGAACGATATTCGTCATGAAAGGGCCAATCTGCATAAACTTAGTCACTGAACTGATGCTCCATGCCATAACTAGGATTATCATTACCTGTACCATCATGCCGCCACCGGCCGTCCATTTGTCAATGCATCTGTTAATTGTGAGTAGTTTGGTCGTTACTGCCACTACAGAAGCAGAAACAGAACCAAAAAGAAATGAAAACGCAATGGCAATCTGGATGTTTGCGTTGCCAAAACTACCTATAAACCCGTTCTCCCAAATTTTACCAGTATAGAAAATGGTTGCAAAAATTGTTATGATAAATGTGAGCAACGGCACAACAATGTTCTTATAAGTAAGATTGTAGCTTTTGGGAATATTACTTACAGGTGGCTCAGAAATTAACTTGTCGTTGTCACCATAAACTTTGCCCGTATCCATAGCCAGCTTTTCCGCTTTATACATTGGCCCAATATCTAGGCTGAAAAGGATGACTAACAGAGCTGTGATTACCGAGAAAATACCGTAGAAATTAAAGATGAACATTCTAAAGTATAAATTCCACTCGTTTGTCCCAGTAAGTCCGAGTCCGGCGATCTGCGCCGCAATCAAGCCTACAAGGTAAACACCATTGTCGCTTATGGGCGACATTGAGACTAGTGGCGCCCCCAGCGCATCTGTAAAATAAGCCAATTTAACCCGTGATACACGGTTTTTGTCGGTTATAGGACGCATGATGACACCAACCAACAAACAACCTTGGTTAAATATAAATATAAATGGCGCAACCCAAGTGAGTAATTGTGCTCTGAAACGGGAATTTACTTCTTTCTCCGCCCACATCTCAAATGACTCCGATGCTCCAGACGCACTGATCATGTAGATGAAGCCTCCGATCAGTATCATTATTACTAGCATGCCCGCATTCCACATATCAGCGATCTGTGGAAAAATAAAAGAGGTGAAGCTTTTGATCAACCCGTCTATTGGATTCCAACCGTTCACTATGGTGGATCCGAGCCACACGCCCATAAACATTGACACGATGGTCTGTTTAGTTATAAATGCAAGGGTTATTGTGAGGATGGGTGGAAGAAGACTCAAAAAACCGTAGTTGACGGTCTCTTCGGCGCCACCTGTAGCAAAAACCCTCGTTGCCATTAATAACATCAACGCTAAAACAATAACTACAGTGGTCGTTTGTTTCCTACTCAACATATTAATATCCCCCTTTTTGTGATAGTAAAAGTGACAATACACCGCATAATATCCCGACTAAGAAAGCAATAGGGAACAGAAATTTCAGGACATTGCTTTCCTGGCCTGACGCTTTTGTGGTGATAAGGCCAAGAACTATATTACTGGTAGCCAGAAGATTGCCTATGGAACCACCAGCCGTTTGAGCAGCCAATATCACAGTTGGATCCATATGCAATTTGAGCGCGATATTGTTTTGGAAACCAGTGAACAGAATGTTGGACGACATATTGCTACTACAAATGAAAGAACCAATTATTCCTACAAATGGCGCAACAAGAGGATAAGTTCTTTTGAAAAATCCGGCTATCACGTTAGCCATAATAGTTATTTGTCCAGTTCCATCCATTACCTTGGACATGATAATGAGGAACATCACAGGAAGAATAGACTGGCTTGATTTTTTCAGCGCTTTTTGGATAGTATGTCTTAAGTTACTGTATTTCACATATTCTTTTTTCAGGTACCAAACATATAAAATTACGCTGGTTATCAACAGTATAGTACCCGAATGAGTGAAAATTGATATCGGCGAATATATTGATAGTTCGATCCCGGCCGCTGTTTGTGGGAGCTTGAACCCAATCTTGAACTGTGCTAAAAAACTGTTCACTGACCCGACGAGCAATAATCCGACTACTAATATAATCAGAATGACATACGGCATCACTATATCAAAAAGTGGCACAGTATGTTTTTGCTCCTCTTTTTTTGTTTTGTGTTGTTTTTTAGAGGACACAAAATCTAAAAAAAATATTACCGCTATCGAAAGTGCGCTTGAAACAAAACATGCGACTGATGGGTTGAAATACGCGACTAATAACTGCCCTCCTCCCTGCACAGTAGAAATAACAATGACAAAAAAAATTTCTTGAGGATTAATATTTCTACTGCCTTTATGCTTTTTATATAGAGCGTATATTACAAACCCGCATACTAAATTGTATGCCCATATCATCAGACTTGCATTGATGGCTGTTTGGGTAATCATTGCAAGATCGGTCATCTTTGATTGGATGACAAGACTGTCCCATGCAACAGCAAGTGTACCAAATGTCCCGCCCCAAGCATGGCCTAAAATACTGATGATAACAGATATAACAGGTGAAAACCCAAAGCTTACCAGAATTGGCGCACATATTGCCACTGGGATGCCAAACCCCGTAACGCTCTGCAGAAAACAGGCGAATGCCCAACCACTAAACAACACTCGCAACAATTCATCTTTTATTAGATGCTCAACACGCTTTTGAATGTGATAAAACATTTTAGCCTCGCTCAGTATCTGATAAATCAGCATTGCGGGACATATGACCATGAAAATGCCCAAAGCATCCCATACGCCTTTCAACATTTGAAGTGGTATCTCTATAGGTTTTTCGCCAAAACACAGAGTCCCTATCAACATAGACGCCACCAAGCTGATGAATGAAGCCAATGTTACCCTGAGCTTGAAAATCATCAACGTCACCACAAGTAATACAATTGGAAACGTCGCCATGCCAAATCTGAATATTTCACTCGCTATCATGTTCAGGATTTGAAGTTTTTGTCATATACGCAACGACCGCCTACATATGTTCGTTCCACGATAACATCCTTGATCTTATCTGGTTCCATCGTATAAAGATCGTCAGAAATCACGATAAAATCG
>JAISYN010000284.1 GCA_031269915.1 Synergistaceae bacterium | reverse complement strand
GAGATTCGGCGAATTTGTTCACCGTCTGCTCAAGAATCCGCTTGCTGTTTTCGGATGTATCATGCTGGCTCTGCTGGTTATTGCAGCCATATTCGCTCCCTTGATCGCTCCGTATGAATTCTCGGAACAGTTTTTGGAACATGCTTTCGAGGCGCCGAGCGCACGGTTCATAATGGGCACGGATGAGTTCGGGCGCGATATTTTCAGCCGCCTGGTCTATGGCGCGCGAATCTCACTCCAGGTCGGTTTTGTAGCTGTCGGGCTGGCCCTTTGTGCCGGCGGATTTCTCGGGGCGGTGTCCGGCTATTACGGCGGATTCTGTGATAACGTGATAATGCGATGTATGGACATTCTGCTCGGCATTCCCTCTACCCTCCTTGCCATAGCGATAGCGGCCTCTCTGGGGCCGGGACTCGTTAATCTAATGATATCCGTTGGCATCGCTCAAATCCCATTTTACGCGCGCATCGTCCGGGGAGGCGTGCTGTCCGTGAGAGAGCAGGAATTTGTAGAAGCTGCTAGGGCAATGGGTTCCGGCGATCTCAGGATAATATTCAGGCACATACTGCCCAACAGCATGGCGCCGATAATCGTGCAGACGACGCTCGACGTTGCGTACGCGATACTCTCGGCGGCAGGACTGTCGTTCATCGGGCTCGGGGTGCAGCCGCCGTACCCCGAATGGGGTTCGATGCTCTCCGGCGGAAGGCAGTACATATTCGAGGCGCCTCATATGACATTGTTCCCCGGGATTGCGATAATGCTGACGATACTGTCGCTCAATTTCCTGGGTGACGGGCTTCGTGATGCTCTCGACCCTAAACTTAAAAGGTGAGGTAATTGCCATGAGCAATATGGGAGAGAAAAAAGGCAATATACTGGACGTCAGAAACCTCGTCATTCATTACGAGCTGGAGGAGTCAACGATACACGCCGTCGAGGGAATGAGTTTCACACTCGGCTACGGAGAGACGCTCGGCTTCGTCGGAGAAACAGGTGCGGGCAAGACCACGACGGCCCTGGGGCTTATGCGGCTCGTCCCGGCACCGCCAGGACGTATCGCCGGAGGAGAAATATTCTTCGAGGGCAGGGACATAATGAAGGCCAGTACGGAAGAACTCCGGGCAATAAGAGGCGAAAAAATATCCTTCATATCGCAGGACCCGATGACTAGCCTCAATCCCGTTATGACGGTGGGCTCGCAAATAGCCGAGATGGTATCCCTGCACACGGGTTTGACGAAAAAGGAATCCCTGGGGCGAGCTAAGGAGATGCTGTCCCTCGTTGGCATCAGGGAAGATAGGATAGGCGACTATCCGCACCAGTTCAGCGGGGGCATGAGACAGCGCGTGCTGATAGCGATAGCTCTGGCCTGTTCCCCCTCGCTTCTCATCGCGGACGAGCCTACCACCGCGCTCGACGTCACCATACAGGCGCAGGTTCTGAAACTCATGTGGGGTCTGAAGGAAAAATTCGAGACGTCAATGATACTGATAACCCACGATCTCGGCATTGCGGCGGAGGCGTGCGATAAGGTCGCCATAATATACGCGGGGCGGATCGTCGAAATTTCCGATACCAGATCGTTGTTTTCGAACCCGCGGCATCCGTATACCATTGGCCTTTTCAATTCTATACCCAGACTAGATGACGAAAGAGATTTGCTTGACGCCCTTCCCGGGTTGATGCCGGATCCTGCCAGCCTCTCTCTGGGCTGCCCATTCCACCCGAGATGCAAGGCATCATCGGCCGAGTGCTCACAGGTATCTCCGAGCCTCAAAGACACAGGCGGCGGGCATCTTGCGGCCTGCCTTTTAAGTTGAGGCGAAAGGGGACGTAACAGTGATAGAGGTAAAATCTCTCAGAAAATATTTCAAGACAAAAGGCGGTATGCTGCACGCGGTGGACGACGTGTCGTTCTCCGTGCAGAATGGTGAGACGCTCGGGCTGGTGGGAGAGTCCGGCTGCGGCAAATCGACACTCGGGCGCACAATGATTCGCCTTTTGGATGCCACTTCTGGAAGCGTTTTCTACAACGGTGTCAACATCATGGGCCTCTCCCGGCGAGAAATGAAACAGATGCGGAAGAAAATACAGATAGTTTTTCAGGACCCGTATTCGTCGTTGAATCCACGCATGTCGGTGAACGAATTGATCGCCGAGCCTCTGGTCGTAAATTCCGTATACAGCAATTCGTCCGACATGAGGAAACGTGTGCTTGAACTCATGGATACCGTTGGATTGGCCCGCAGACTGGAGAGGACGTACCCTCACGAGCTGGACGGGGGAAGACGGCAGCGCATCGGCATAGCCCGCGCACTGGCACTGAACCCGGAGTTCATTGTCCTCGACGAACCTGTTTCCGCGCTGGACGTCTGCATACAGGCCCAGATTTTGAACCTGCTCAAAGGCCTCCAGCGCGACTTCGGCTACACGTACGTTTTCATATCGCACAACCTCAGTGTCGTAAATTACGTCTCGACGCACATAGCGGTCATGTATCTCGGTAAAATAGTAGAGATGGCCAGCGGGCGGGAGATTTTCAAAAAACCCGCGCATCCTTACACGAAAGCGCTCATCTCCGCTATACCTCTGCCGGTGGTTGACGCCAAAAGCGACCGCATAATACTGGAAGGCGATGTTCCGAGCCCGGTGAACCCTCCGACCGGCTGTCGCTTTGCCGGGAGATGCAGATTCTCCGTGGACAGGTGTTCCCACGAAAGCCCCGAACCCGTAAATTTCGGCAGCGAGAACCATTTCGTCGCGTGCTTCAACGCCAGCAGTCAAGACTGAAGTCAAAGCGTATTATGTATAAAAAAAATTGGGTGTTTGGCGTTTCATTTGCTGTCGTCGCTATTGTGGCCGCATGCGGCATATTGTTTCAGCGGTCATTCGAGAGGACGATGGAGAAGTTATTCCAATTTCTGGTGATGAATTTCAGCTGGATGTACCTTGCCTCCATGCTTTTTTTTGTCGGCTTTTCCGTATACATGGCGTTCGGCAGATTCGGAAACGTCAAGCTGGGGGATGACGACTCCAAACCCGAGTACGGGAATGTCGCTTGGTTCGGCATGTTATTCGGAGCGGGCATGGGCATAGGTCTTGTGTTTTGGGGCGTGGCCGAACCGCTGAAACATTATATAACATTTGGTATGACGGAAGAAGCTGCGAATCTCGCGATGAAGAAGGCCTTCATGCACTGGGGTTTCCATCCATGGGCCGCGTATTCGGTAATAGGTTTAGCCCTTGGATATTTTCAGCACAGGCGCAAAACTCCCGGCCAGATAAGCAGTATTTTCCTGCCAATACTGGGTGAACGCGGGGTACAGGGACCGATAGGCCGCATGATAGACGTCCTGTCGGTATTCGCTACAGTGGCAGGCATAGCTACGTCGCTTGGTCAAGGGGCGCTCCAGATAAACGGGGGGCTTAATTATCTGTGCGGCCTGCCCGTCAGCGGAATATCACAGGTCTTTATCATCATGGCGATAACAGCCGTTTATACCTGGACGGCTGTCAGCGGCATAGAGAAGGGCATAAAGCTGCTCTCGGACATAAATATGCTTCTCGCGGCCGTTTTGCTGGCAGGTTGTTTCCTCGTCGGCCCCAAAATCATGTCGCTGAATATTTTAATCAGCGCGGCTGGAAGCTACCTGAACTCATTTGTATCCGATAGTCTGCTGATAAATCCATTCGGAGACAATTCATGGCTGGGAAACTGGACCGTGTTTTATTGGGCCTGGTGGATTGCTTGGGGTCCTTTTGTCGGGACGTTCATCGCCCGGATATCCAAAGGGCGGACGATAAGAGAGTTCGTCGCCGGTGTCATACTTGCGCCGTCTATCACCTCGTTCGTCTGGTTCTCGGTGTTCGGCTCACTCGGTCTTTCGAGAAACGCCGAGACAATAAAAAACGCCGCGGGCAACGTTGAAACAGCTCTTTTCGTGATTCTCGGCGAATATCGAATGGGGCTTGTCCTGTCTGTAATAGTTATACTCCTGCTATGCACATTTTTTATAACCTCCGCGAACGCGGCGACGTTTGTTTTGGCGATGTTTTCATCGAACGGCGACTTGAACCCGCCTAACGCCAAGAAATTTATTTGGGGTACGGCACAGGCAATACTGGCGACGGTACTGCTTCTTG
>JAISYN010000216.1 GCA_031269915.1 Synergistaceae bacterium | reverse complement strand
CAAATCCAGGTTTTCTCGATCCGCGTTCCACAGCTCGTACAACAGGATTCGCGCTTCTTCCCATTTTTCATTGCTTTCCAACTCCGACAATCCATTGACCTCAATAAAAAACGGCACGTCGATCACCTCGTCTTCAGCGGCGGAGAGTATGCCCCGGTTATGACTTCCTCCGATGTTTTATAATTCGCTCCGCAATGGCCCAAACGTCACTGTTCGAATCGAATTGGCATTCACGCAAAATAGCTTCCGGAAGTGTTTTTTTCTTGTGCATCAATCGAATTATGAACTCCCGGCATGTCCCACACAGCGTATTGCGGTAAATATATTCCAAAATGTCGGTCTTAGGCTTGCCTCGCATAACTTCAATGCCATCCCTCGCGGCACTGAAAGCAGTGTGCCAAGTATCTCCATCATTCCTGATCGGTAAAGATTTTACCGCGGCGCAGAGCAGCGCCTCATCTGCCGGACGCAAGTTTTTCGACAGCAGTAAAATCCCATTCGCCACGTCCTTGCCGCTCCGGGTCAGCGACAAAGCGAGTTCGCGTGTTTCTTGAGAAGGGCTGCCCCCGATAATATCGTATGCGGCCTCCCGCAATTTGCCATTATCGCTTTCGCGTAACCTCGCCAAAAATTCATCAGGAAAAGAGTATTTGTGTAATGCCGCACCATCTTTTTTAGTCCAAGAGTATTTTGCGGTAAACTGAAACGGATGTAGCAATTTCAATTGAATCTTTTCATTTATTTCATTCATCGCCGCTTGAGCCAGCTTTTCTATTTGTTCTGGGCCGGCGTTTCTGGCGAAGCGCACTACGATTCCACGGCCGAAAGATTCTTGCCCGCGGACTTTGGCAAGAACTTCCTCGAATGTGGGAACGGGCTGGGGGGACAGTAGCCAAGCATCCAATTCCTTTGCCTTTTCGTAATAGATTTTGGCATACTCGGAACGTTCAGCTTGCTTTCGTAAATAGTCATCCACGCGCTTTTCTCCGAATTTGTCTTGCGAGTTCGCATAGAACCATCCTGACTGGAAAAAGTCAGTATCTTTAGTCAACAATTTTTCGCCGACATCCCGCACGATTCGCTTGAAAGCGCTCCACCCATAGAGAGAAGTCAGCCAAACGCAAAGCCAACCAAACATCTCGCGTCGATTTCGAACGCTGCGCTCTTTGTCTGTTATTTTCTTATTTTTTGAGCAAGCTCCTTTATCATATCCCTATATTGCCGATCGAGCGCGGTTTCGGATTTTTCGCTTCCGTCCGCCGCGAAACGATACAGAAGGGCCGTCAACTGAACAAACAACCAGTGATCCTCTTTTATATGGTGAAATTTTTCTATCACGGATGCTTCTATGGTTTCCTCCCAGCCGACGAGTCGAGCCGCTCGATACAGATACCAGCCTCGGGCACCTTCGCATTGCATGTCATACGTCGTATTGTGCAGGCAGCCGTACAAGACGATATCCCGAAAGCTCTTTGGATTTTCATTCGATTCCAGTTCGATCAACGCTGAACCCAACCCGCGCAGGAAGTCATGTCTGAATTGCTTCTTATTCATTCGCTCGCCTCACTCCGCATACATAACCTTTCAGCCGCGAAGACACCGCTTTGTCCGCCTGTCATTCGGCAATAAGCCTGCAATCTTCGCATCTTTTATTGACGTCATCGTCTCCCCCTTCAATCTTTTGCCAAGGCTTCCCGCAGATTGGGCAAAGCTTATTCTTGCGTGAACCATAATTGTAAAAAAGAAAATAATAGAAGGGCTTGCCGGTAGCTTTTTCGAAAGCCCCGCACAGTTCACGTCCTTCTTTGGACAGCGATGAATTCGGGTCGCGCATTTGCCGATAGGAGAAGCGATCGGAAACGCCGTGAAACCATATTGTGTCCATGCTGAAATAACTGTGCTGCCAGCCTCGCAGTGGGTAAAACTCATCATACCCCATAATATAGGGCAGGCGGTAAAGGGGCCTTCGCCTGCGGCAGTCGCCGCACACCACAGGGCTGCAATCATTGACTTGCGCGTTCAGATAATACCAAGAAGGATTTTCACATACGCAAGGCTCACCGTAGCCAAGGTTTTCGCCTATATACTCAAAGCTGAGGGCAAACCATTTATTGACACGCTGAGTATAATCCCTTACAAAAAATCCCGCATATTTGTCATCGAGTGAATCTCGCTCCGGTAGCGTGACAAAGGCGCAGTAGGCAATGTCGGTTTTTACAAGCTCGTAGTCTCTGTAAATCTGCCCGTTGCGGTACAAAACGTGCAAATAGTCATACAGCAGTTCATGGATCTCCTCCTGAGGTTCATCAATCAGCGTCGTGGGGGTCATTGTCATTTTTACGCAGTGCATTTTTCGTCCTCATCCCAATGGGTATAATAAAGTTGCGGCTCCATCTATTACGCTACAACCCTCAAGAGAGTAAGCATCTCGTCGTCGTCAAGCCCGCGGATCATGGCATGAAGGAGGTCGAACGCGTCCTCGCGGCCTTTATATTGTTTATATTCGCACGTCGATTCACTGACGGCCTTCTCCAACCGTTCGATTATCCGAGGCAAGTCCATATCTTCCCCGGAATCACTCGCGGCGTTGAAGGTCACAATGTCGCGGATTTTCGCCTTCACCAGGTCCGGCGCGTCTCTGAACCATCCCGCGACAACAGCCGCCAGTTCTTTTGGATTAGGCGCATATTCATAGCCGTCAGGTTCAAAGGGATGCGAAACGCTCTGGTCGCGGCTTTCTCTTGCCAGACGGGTTTCGTCGCCGCTCCGAACAAGCTCATTCGTCTTTTCCTGAACACAGGCGGCGGAAAAACCGTTCCATGTCGTCTCCCATAAAAGTTCAGCGGTACAAACCAGTTCGCCATATTGGTCGATGGACTCCCGCGCGACAGGCAGGTCGATGATCTCCGCCCACGGCTCAAACTCGAATCCGTAACATGCCAAATCGCCGGCCTTTATATCAAGTATATCAAGGTACGGGTCGTCTGTTTCGGCGATTTTGCGCCAAGAGCAACGCATCCCCGTTTCAGGCGCGCCGCCGTAGTCTTTGTCAATTTCCAGCGTACACACCAGTTCTCCGGTTTGCTCATGGCTGACACCATGCAGGCTGAGCAGTTCTTCGCGCGCTCTCGTATAGCCGTGATAAACGCGCTCCGCTTGAACCGGTTTGCCGTAACTGCTGTCGAGCCTGGAGAGAATGTACCATAGCTCGTCAATGGGATGTTTGAGCAACAGGTCGTGGAATGTCACGATCGCTTCCTCCTTCAACTCATGTTCCGCCCCGTCGTAAACGATGGAAGACGCGGAAAGAGCGGACAACCCCGCCGATCCGTTCGTCTCCAGGTCGAAAACGGCCATGTTCATGCGGCACCTTTTTCGCACTTTCGCACTCTGCAATTACGCATATATCTCGTCTCATACCTCATGATACAATATTTTATCAGGAGGCGATGTTCTATGGAAAAAAGAGAGATGGAAAAAAGAGAACTTGTCATCATCGGCGCCGGTCCCGCGGGGATGGCTGCCGCGATTTATGGCCGCCGGGCGGGGCTCGACGTGTTGCTTCTGGAGCGGGGAGCCACGGGCGGACAGATCAACACCACCGAGGAGATCGAGAACTGGCCGGGCGTGCAGCACGCCACCGGGCCCGAGCTGGGAAATATGTTCCGGGAACACGCCCTCAAGTTCAAAACGGAAATCCGTCCTGCCGAAGTCAAAAAAGTCGAGCTGCGCGATGGCGCCAAAATTGTCGTCACCGATAAAGGCGAGATCGAGGCGGTCGCGGTCATCGTGGCCACGGGGGCTTATTTCCGCCGTCTGGGCTGCCCGGGGGAGGCCGAGCACATCGGGCAGGGCGTCAGTTACTGCGCCGTATGCGACGGGGCTTTCTTCGAGGACGAAGAGGTCGCCGTGATCGGGGGCGGCAACACCGCGGTGGAAGAAGGGGACTACCTGACGAAGTTCGCCTCGAAGGTCTATCTCGTCCACCGCCGCGACGAGTTCCGCGCCGACCGGGCCGCTGTCGAACGCGCGCTCTGCAACCCCAAGATCGTTCCCGTGTGGAACAGCGTCGTGGAGAAAATCGAAGGCGACGGAGCCGTGGA